>JBGUEF010000330.1:0-4097 GCA_041821485.1 Deltaproteobacteria bacterium | reverse complement strand
GCTGGTGCTCGGCCAGATCATCGAAGGCATGGTCAGAGACATCCAATCGTCGAAGATCAGAGACTACGTACGCAAAGAGATGTCGGGCGCCGACCCCGCCGCGCTCGCCCAGGCAACGCGCGCCGTCATTCGTTTCTCGTCGCGCAATTGGGTTTCGAACATCGCGGTGCCAACCGCGGTCGTCGTAACGACACGCGACAAGATCGTACCCACCCGCCGTCAATACGCGCTCGCGGCTGCGATCCCCGGTGCCAAGCAGTTCGAGGTCGACGGCGATCACTTCGCTTGCGCGGATAGGCAGAGCGATTTCGTGCCGGAGTTGCTCGCCGCCTGAGACCACGTCAACGCAGCCGCGGCCTAGCGAACTGCCGGCATCGCGATCAGAACTCTCATCGGCGTCGTGGTCGACGAACTGACCCCACTGCCAGAGGAAGTCGCTCGCGCCCAAGGCGTTCGGCGCGGGCAACGTTTCCGCGCAGACGGCATTGCTGATCTCACGCGGGGATGGGCGACCCGCGCCGCCCATCGACGCAACCGAGTCGCCATAGTCCATCGGCGTCATTCGTCGCAGGGTCGTATTTGCTGCCTCGAGTTCGAAGTGAGTCATGTGATTGCCGGTGCTGTCGATGCTTCGGTATCGATCGGTGGGTTGGCCGGAGGGATCGGGCGGAGGGACGCTGGCGGGATCTACGTCGACATCCGGCGAAATTCGATCCATCAGGATTTGAGTCGGATCCACTGTTGGTTGGCAAGTCATCGCCATGCTCGGCAAGAGCAGAAGCGTTGCAAGCCCACGCATGTACGTTGTCCAATCACGTTTCACGGATTGCTCTCCGGTGAAGCGTCGACTTGTATCCTGAAGATCGCGTTGGCTTGGAAGATCGATTGACCTTCGGGTCGAGGTTGTCCGTTTCCGACTAGTGCATCGTTCGACAACGCGCATGAGCCCGGACCTCAAATGTGAGAATGCTCACAGTCTGCGCGCCAAAGCTCAGGGGCGTCGGAACCGTAGATAGTAGTTCTCTCGCAGCAGATCGATTTCGGACTCGAAGACGAATCCGGCTTGCTCGACCTCCGCAATGACGGTGGGTTTGTCGGCACGGACGTGTCTCAGGACGGCAGGGCTGCTCTGGCCTTCAGGGCGCTTCATGTCGACCAGCACCAAGATTGCGCCCTGCCGCAACGCCTGGAAGAGCGAGCGCATGTAGGTCTCCGGGTACTCGATATGATGATAGGTGTCGCACATGAACGCCAAGTCGAGTGAAGCGGGTTTCAGTCCGGTCGCTCGTTCCTCCCCCCGCACGACAACGATGTTACCGAGTCCTTCAGTCCGCGCACGCTCTCGAATCCGCTCCAGGAACACCGGCACGATGTCCACGGCAAACACCGTGCCCCGCTGCCCGACCTGCTTCGCCATCTCGATGGTGAGTAGGCCGGTGCCCGCTCCGATGTCGGCAACAACCGTTCCCTCCTCGAGCCCGATTGCGTCGACGATGTCGCTGCGTCGCCGAACTATCTCGCGGGTTTCGGCTTCCAGAATCCGAGTGTATCGATCAAGTCCGTCGTCGCGAAAGTAGGGCGCGTTGATGCCAGGCTTGACGCTGGGCTCCTCCACCCGGGGCGCTGGCTCCGCAACCGCGATCTCGGCTGGTCCGGGAGCAGGAACAGCTAGGGCTTTCGACTCGTCAGATGGCGCCGGGTTTGCCGTCGCCGCGGCGCAGCCGAAGGAAGCGGCGACGGCGAAGCGAAGCAAACAAGCACCCATGAAAGGAAATCGCATCGGTACGAGTCTACAACGATATCGATTGCGGCTGGACCTTCGCTGTCGGGGTCGTTGTTGGGTTTTCTAGGACGGCCGCTGACAGCAGTCGCGTTCCCGGTTATCGTTCCGACGAGGAGGCCAGCTCGGTGGCAAGTGGGCAGCCGGACCGCAAAGGGCATCGAACGCTGCGTGAGACGCCTCTCTCAGATGCGGTCGACCTGCCAGACTTGCCACTACGCGAGGTCGACGGCTTGCCAGGGGAGGGCGGGGCACACCAGGTTCGCGACTCGTTCCAACAGCTCCGCGACATGCACGGGTTTCTGCAGCGGCGGAGGAACAGGTTCGGGCCGAACTTCGCTCATGGATACTTCGGCTTCGTGGCGTTTGCGGTGGGTGAGCCGGAGCTCGTGCGCGAGCTGCTCATCGACCGAGGCACAGATTTCTCGAGCCGCATGGGCTGGGATTTTTCGATTGGTGAGCTGTTCAAAGGGGGCCTCATGCTCCGTGATTTCGATGACCATCGGGCCCAGCGAAACATCATGCAGGCGGCGTTTCGGCCGGGTGCGATGCGCGGCTACCTAGAGATCATCAATCCGATCATCGACCGTACGCTGACGCAGTGGGGTCGCAGCCCGAGCTTTCACTTCTTCCCCGCGATCAAAGGCCTGGGCCTACAGATCGCGACCGAGCTCTTGCTGGGAGAGTCCCTGGACGCCAGGGCGGGGCGAAAGATCGGCCGCTCGTTCGTCGACGCTGTGAATGCGGCCGTTGCGGTGGTGCGGCGGCCGGTGCCTCCTGGACGCTACTGGCGAGGCATGCGCGGGCGCGCCTTTCTCGAGCGCTACTTTGCATCGCAGATCGAGGAGCGGCGGCGGAGTAACCGTGCCGACATGTTCTCGCAGCTCTGCCGTGCCGAAGACGAGGCCGGAGACCGTTTGAGCGACGAAGAGATCGCACAGCACGTGATCTTCCTGGTCTTCGCGGCGCACGACACCACGGCGAGCGCGCTCACCACGGCGGTCTGGGCACTCGGAGAGCACCCTGATTGGCAGGAGCGACTGCGAATAGAGATCCGGGCGCACGACGACGCCTCCATGCAGTACGACGCGCGCGATACCCTCGTCGAGACGGACTGGGTCTTCAAGGAAGCCCTTCGGCTGCAGCCCCCCGGCTCGTTCATGTTGCGCCGCACGGTTCGAGAGGTTCAGCTCGGCCCCTACCTCCTCCCCAAGAATCTCACGGTGTCTCCCGTTTCGCGGATCTCCCACTACCTGCCCGACTGGTGGGTCGACCCGGATTGCTTCGACCCGTTGCGGTTCAGCCCAGAACGAGCCGAGCACCGACGACACCCGGGGCTCTACTATCCGTTCGGCGGCGGCGCGCACATGTGCCTTGGCGTTCACCTCGCTACGATGCAGGCCAAGGCGTTTCTCTATCAGTTTCTTCGTCGGTACACGGTCATCCCGAAAAGCCGCCGCCCCGTCCGGTTCCAGCCCGTCCCCATGCCACATCCGAGCAATTCGCTCCCGATCGGACTCGTTCCGACCGTCGTCTGACAGAAGCGCGATACGATCAGGCCTCTCCTCACCCGCGCTTTTTGTTAAGGTTCGACCGCGTGACAAACCTAGAGCTTCAGTTTGACCCCACTGAGTGGCCTCAGGACGCCGAGCGAGATCGTCTCATCGGTGATTGGTATATCTACCAGCGCGCCGGGGGACACCGAACCAGTACCGACGACCTGATCACCGCTTGGTATGCCGTTCATCGAAATCCAAACCCACCGGCGCGGTACCTCGATCTAGGGTGCGGAGTGGGCTCGGTGTTGCTCATGGTCAGCCACAAGCTTCGTCCGAAGATTGCCGTAGGCATTGAAGCGCAGACCCAATCGGTTGCCATGGTCGTCCGCGCAATTGCCGAGCTGCCGGAGCACGGAATCGACATCGACGTGCGACACGCGGACTTTCGCGATTTCGACTTCGGTGGCGAGCACTACGACCTCATCACCGGGTCCCCACCCTATTTCCCGCTCGACGCCGGTGTGCTGCCCGACGATCCGCAAAGACGCGCGTGTCGCTTTGAGGAACGTGGCGGCGTAGAGGCCTACCTGGAGACGGCAGCCCGTGCCATGGGCGAGCAATCTCGTTTCTACATCGTGTTTCAAACCCGCTGGGCCGGGAGGGTCACCACGGCGGCTGCTCGTCACGATCTGTATCTCAGCGGCCAAGCAGACTTCTCGACGCGCGCCGATAAGCCCGATCCGTTCCTCACTGTTTTCGAGTTTTCGCGACAGCCTGTGGACGCCCCACATCGCTTCGGGTGCGGGGTACGCGACACC
>JBGUEF010000329.1:0-4098 GCA_041821485.1 Deltaproteobacteria bacterium | reverse complement strand
ACGACGATCGTCGGAAAATCGACCTTCACTTCGCGTACGACCGGACGCTCTGCGTCGATCGGCAGGTCGTCGATGCGGTTGATCTCGTTCGAGACCTCCATGATCGCACTCGTGATGTCTTCGACGTCGTCGTCGAAATGAAAGCTCACGTAGGAGACGCCCTCTTTCGACGAGCTCCAGATCTCCTCAACCTTGTCGACGTCGTCGACGGCATTCTCGACCGGGACCGTGACGAGCTGCTCGATCTCCTCCGGCGACGCGCCGACGTAGACCGTGGTGACCGTCCCCCAGCCGGTGGGCAGCGTCGGCAAAGATTCGCGATGCATGGCATTCATCACCAGCGCGCCGACCACCACCGTCGAGATCGCCACGAGATTGACGAGGACGGGTTGACGGACGGCGAAGGCAGGGATGCTCATGGCTCGCTGGTTTGTTCCGTTGAGGAAGCGGTGGCCGAATCGGCCGGCACGACTTGGACTTTCGAGCCATCCACCACTCGATTGACGCCCTTGATCACGATCGTGTCGCCAGGCTCGATGCCTTCGGCAACTTCAGCGAAGCCAGCCCCAACGGAACCGAGCGCGATCACCCGCCGCCGCGCGATGCCGTCCTCGATGACGTACACATGTTGGCTGCCAAAGCGTTCGAACACCCCCTCCAGAGGTACCCGGATCACCATCTTCGGCTCACCCGTTTCCACGGAGAACCTGCCAACCAGGCCGGGGCGCAAGCGCCCGCCGGGGTCCTCGAGCTCGACTTCGACGGGCAGCCGTCGTGTACGCGGATCGATGACCTCACCGACGCGTACGACCTTGCCGGCAAACGTCTCACCCGGGCGCGCATAGACCGAGATCACTGCCTTGGAGCCCACCGACACGTCGATCGCTTCACGCGGATCGAGGAGAACGCGGGCTTTCAGCAGGCTCGTGTCCGCCAAGATGAGCAGGGGGCTGCCAGGCGCGAGGTACTCACCGAGCTCGACCGCCCGCTCGACCACCGTTCCGTCGAATGGGGCGCGGATGACGGCGTCGGTGAGACCGCGCCGCGCGAGCTGAGCTTCAGCGCGCGCCGCGTCGCGGGCTGCGGACGCGAGGCGCACGGCATCCTCGGCATCGTCCAGCCGTTGCTCCGGCAGGCCGCCGGTTTGTACGAGCTTCTTGGTGCGAGCCTGTTCGCGCTCCGCCTGAGACAGCCGGGCCTGACTCTGGGCTACTGCCGCGTTGGCAGCCTGCGCTGTCGAGGCCGGGCGCCCCACGTCGAGGCGTAGAAGAACCTGTCCCTCTTTGACGCGGTCGCCCGCCTCGACCAATACATCGACGACCCGTCCGGCGGTCTCTGACCGCATGTTGGACTGTCGATTCGCTAGGATTTCAGCGGTTGCCGTCGAGATCGGCGTGATCGCCTCGGGCTCGACGGTCGCAGCATGAACTGGTGGCGCAGGAGCTTCGGTCGCCGCCGGCGCGGTCCCCGTGCACGCGATCCCTCCTGCCGCCCCAGACAACGAGGACAACAAGCACAACGAAGGCCACAGGAAGCGCGATGGAGACGGGAAAAGCGTCACCAAAGAACCCTGTGTGTGGATCATTGCCTGGGCAAGAAGAAAAACGTTGGACGCGTTGTCAGCGCAACACAGCGTGGGCGTTGCTCAGGCACGGCTTGTCGGGCCTCTCCTCCGTGGCGACGCCCAGAATCACCTGCTCACCTTCGCTCCAACCGCGGACGATCAGCGTATCCCCTGGGAAAACAGGGTTGCTGAACTGCCCTCGGAAGCTTCCGAGCTTGTCGGGATTGCCACCGCACGCGCCCGTGACGAGGGCCCGGCCGGCGTACCCGTAGGTGCACAGGCCATGCAAGATCGGCTTGTCAAAACCCACCTCGGCCGCGAACTCCGGGTCGGCGTGCAGCGGGTTGTAGTCGCCACTCAGCCGGTAGAGGAGTGCTTGCGACGGTCCGACTCGATCGTGCATCTCGAAGTCGGGTTCTCGCTCAGGCAGCTTCACACGCTCGGTCTTTGGTGGGCGCTCGCCGCCGAAGCCACCGTCGTTCCGCAACAGCAAGGTCACCTCACCCCGTACGATCAGTTCGTCGTCCTCGTCGTATGCGTCGATCGAGAACACCGACATCGCGAATCGTTTCAAATCGTAGAGGCCAGTGACCTTGCCCAGAACCCGGAGCCGGGCGTTCGGCCGAAGCGGCTTGAACAGGTCGATTTGCTGGCTGTGATGCACCATGCCGCGCCGGTCACAGCCGATTCGATCGACGAGCGTGTCAAACGCTGCGAACGTCGGGATGGTGCAAAACGTGGGGAGTACCTTCGGGCCGCGACCCTCGTAGAGATAGTCGAGCTCCTCGTCGGCCGATGCCCCCACCCCGAGCGCGTACACCACGGTGTCACGCCAGGTGTAGTCGAACTCGATGGGATCCGTTTCGTAGCCGATGCTTTGTGTGTCGATGGGCATGCCGATGGCTTCGAGTAGAGCGCCTGCTGCAAAGGATGGCAATCCGGCGCTCTCGGGCTTACAGTTCGGCGTGGTGAACAGGGTGAAGCGAGTCGCAATCGTTTTCTCGGGAGGCCCTGCACCGGCGGCCAACGCGGTGATCGCAGCGGCGGCGACTTCGTTCCAGGAGGCCGGCGTGGAGGTGCTCGGCATTTTCCACGGATACACCAACCTCCAGGAATACGATCCCGTCGCCCATCCGATGCTCGAATCCGAGCACTATCGATTGCTGATGCCCGCCGACATTCGTGGCCTCCGCAATAGCCGGGGCGTAATCATCGGAACCGCGCGCGTCAATCCCGGCGCCACCATCGAAGCCCCCTCGGACCTCCTCGATCCTGAGAAGACCGAACGCCTCGCCAGGATCCACCACGCTCTGGCCGATCTCGAGGTAGATGCGCTCATCTCGATCGGCGGCGACGACACATTGAAGACGGCGAACTTTCTGTACCAGTATCAGCGGCTTCACGTCTCCGAGGATAACCGGATTCGTGTCGTGCATTTGCCCAAGACGATCGACAACGACTATCGCGGCATCGACTTCACCTTCGGTTTCTTCACCGCTGTCGATGTGATGGCGAAGGAGCTGTTGAATCTGCGGGCCGATTGCATCGCTACCAGCGGCTACTTCATCGTCGAAACGATGGGTCGTAAAGCGGGTTGGCTGTCGTACGGTGTTGCGATTGCCGGTGAAGCCAACATGGTCCTCTCGCCGGAAGATGTGTACGGCGACCTTGCGGTCGAGGAGAAGTGCATCGACCCAATTACGGGCGACGAAACCATACAGCGCCGTCTTTCAGTCACGGCGCTCGTCGATCGTATCGTCGACCTCATGCTCGAGCGCGAAAGGCGAGATCAATACTATGGGACGGTCGTCCTTGCCGAAGGCCTTTCCGAGTTGCTGCCCCAGATCACACTGGTTGGGATGCCTCGGGACGAGCACGGCCACGTTCGTCTCAGCGCCTTCGACCTGGCCAAGATGGTTTCGGACCGCGTGCAGACGAGGTACGAGGAGCGCACCGGCCGGCGCAAGAAGGTGCGGCACATCCAGCTCGGGTACGAGTCGCGCTGCGCTCCACCCCACGCGTTTGACGTCATGCTTGCGAGCCAGCTTGGCATCGGCGCGTTTCGCGCCTTGGTCGAGGAGCAGCTCGATGGCTACATGGTGAGCGTCAGCGGACAGCTCGATCTGCAGTACGTCGAGTTCTCAGAACTGATCAACCCGCAGACGCTGCTGACTGACGTGCGGTACATCGAAACAGGAAGCGACTTTCACCGGCTCGCGCGCTTCTTGGAGACACGGACCGACCGGCGCGTTGGATGGAGTCCGGGTATGCGTTGGGAGCCAGAAACCGAAAAGCCTCCGGAGTAACTCCGAAGGCTTCGTCTCAAACCCGAAGGCCTGATCTCAGACCCGAAGGCTTCGTCTCAAAAAGGACGCTCGCTGATCTGGCGAACGCGCTTGCGGCGGCGGCGCGCGGCCTCCGCTGATTTCTTCCGCTTCTTGATCGAGGGCTTCATGTAATGACGGCGGCGCTTGAGCTCACGGAGGATGCCTTCGGTCGCCATCTTGCGCTTGAGGTGCTTGACCGCACGCTCG
>JBGUEF010000328.1:0-4098 GCA_041821485.1 Deltaproteobacteria bacterium | reverse complement strand
CATTGATTATGACGGCCGCGTTCTCGTCAAACCGGATGTACGATCCGTCCTTCCGGCGACTCTCCTTGGCGACTCGCACGACGACGGCCCTGGCGACCTCGCCCTTCTTCACGCGGGCGGTCGGAAGGGCTTCTTTGATGGAGACGACGATGACATCGCCGAGGCCGGCGTACCGACGCCGCGACCCGCCGAGCACCTTGATGCAGGCAACTCGCTTCGCGCCGCTGTTGTCGGCCACATCCAGCTGTGTTTCTGTCTGGATCATCGTTATACCTCCGGCGGCCTCTCGATGAGGCGGATGACCTCCCAACGCTTCGTCTTGGAGCGGGGGCGGCAGGCGCGGATTTCGACCACGTCGTTCTTGCGGTACTCGTTGGCCTCGTCGTGCGCGTGGAACTTCTTCTTACGCTTGACGTACTTCCCGTAGAACGGGTCGCGGGCGCGGCGAATGACTTCCACCACAACGGTTTGTTGGGCTCGCCCTTCGGTCTGCGTCTCGTTCACGACGCGTCCGACCAAGCGACGACGGAGGCCACGCTCGGTGACGGCTTTCGGGGTCGGTTGTCCTGGCTCAGCAGTCATGGCCGATCACTCCTTGTTCGCCGCTTCCGCGCGGCGCTCGGTGAGAATGGTTTTCACGCGGGCGAGATCCCGGCGAAGCTTGGGGATGGAGCTCGTGTCATCGAGCTGGTTGGTGTGATTGTCGAAGCGCGCCTTCCAAAGCTGGCGGCGCAGATCGCCCTCGATGACGGCGAGCTCTTCGAGCGTGCTCGTACGAATGTCTTCGGGCTTCATAGCTCAGCCTCCCTCGTCCGGAACGTCGTCTTGAGTGGGAGCTTGTGCGCTGCAAGCGCGAACGCTGCGCGTGCGATGTCCTCGGGCACGCCCTGGATTTCGTACAGCATGCGCCCTGGCTTGATGATGGCCACCCAGCCTTCGACGCTGCCCTTACCCTTACCCATACGAACTTCGAGCGGCTTCTTGGTGATCGGCTTGTCTGGGAAAATCCGAATGAAGAGCTGCCCCTGACGCTTCACCTTACGCTGAATCGTCATACGAGCTGCTTCGATCTGTCGCTGCGTAATACGCCCGGGCTCGAGCGCCTGCAGTCCGAAGTCGCCAAACGAGACTTTGCCGCCTCGGTAGGCTTTGCCGCGCATGCGGCCCTTCATCTGTTTCCTGAACTTGGTTTTCTTTGGTTGAAGCATGGCTCGTCCTTAGACTCGGGCTCCTGCGGCCCCGGCACCCGGGCGCTGGGGAAGCTGCTCACCCTTGAAGATCCAGCACTTGATGCCGACGGTGCCGGCCTTCGTGTGTGCGGTCACCTCGCCGTAATCGATGTCGGCACGAAGCGTGTGAAGCGGTACGCGGCCCTCGCGGTACCACTCTGTGCGGGCGATTTCGGACCCACCGAGCCGCCCACCGGCGGTTACTCGAATGCCCTTCACCCCGAACTTCATCGCGGTCTGCACGGCTTTCTTCATGGCACGCCGAAAAGCGACGCGTCGCTCGAGCTGCGTCGCGATGTTCTCCGCGACGAGCTGGGCGTTGGTCTCGGCCTTGCGGACCTCTTGGATGTCGAGGAACAGCTCGTTTTCGGTGAGCTTCTGCAGATCGGCCTTGAGCTGCTCGACGCCTGCGCCGCGCTTCCCGATGATGATGCCGGGGCGCGAGGTGTAGATGACCACCTTGGCCTTGTTCGCGGCACGCTCCATCTCGATGTCCGCGATGCCCGCATGAGCGAACTTCTTCCGGATGGTCGCCTTCAGCTTCAGGTCTTCATGAAGCCACTTGGCGTAGTTCTTGTCCTCGTACCACTTGGATTTCCACGTCTTTACGACGCCGAGACGGAAACCATAAGGATGTACTTTCTGACCCACGGTTCAGCTCTCTTCCCCGTCGCTCACGACGACGGTGATATGACTCATTCCCTTGACGATTCGTGTGGCGCGGCCCTGCGCCCGCGGGCGCCAACGCCGCATGTGCTGGTTCGGCGCCATGTCCGCGAAGGCCGTCTTCACGAAGAGCGAATCGAGGTTGACCTCTTCGTTCTTCTGTTTGGCATTGGCGATGGCGCTGCCGATAGCCTTCGCCACGATGGGAGCCGCCGACTTCGCCGTGAAGCGGAGCTCATTGAGCGCCTCCGCGACGCTCTTGCCGCGCACCATGTTGAGCACGACGCGCGCTTTACGAGGCGAAATCCGTTGAAATCGTGCTTTTGCAACCGCTTCCATGATCACCTCTTACCCGTCTGCGGGTTGATCTTGCGGCCGCCCTTCTTGTCCGACGCATGACCGCCAAACGTTCGGGTGGGCGCGAACTCGCCGAGCTTGTGCCCAACCATGTTCTCCGTGACGAAGACCGTGACGAACTTGCGACCGTTGTGAACGGCGAACGTGTGCCCGACGAAATCGGGCGTCACGGTGGAGCGGCGCGACCAAGTGCGGATCATCTTCTTGTCGCCGGACTTGTTCGCTGCCTCGACCTTGTCCTCGAGGTGCTGGTCGATGAACGGACCTTTTTTGACTGAACGCGCCATTACTTCTTCTTCCGCCGGCGAACGATGTGCTTGTCGGTCGCCTTGTTCTTTCTAGTCTTCAGGCCCTTGGCGAGCTGGCCCCACGGCGAGCACGGATGACGTCCGCCCGCGGTGCGACCCTCACCACCACCCATGGGGTGATCGACGGGGTTCATGGTGGTGCCGCGGTTGTGAGGCCGGCGGCCGAGCCAACGGCTACGTCCTGCTTTTCCGAGGGTCATACGCGCGTGCAGCGAGTTGCTGACCTGTCCGACCGTCGCACGGCAGTTGAGGTGCACTAGCCGGACTTCCCCAGAGGGAAGTCGAATCTGAGCGTAGTTCCCATCCTTAGCCATCAGCTGGGCTGCAGTGCCTGCCGAGCGCACGAGCTGCGCGCCCTTGCCGATCTTCAGCTCGATGTTGTGAATCATCGTGCCGAGCGGCATGTGGCGGAGCGGCATGGCGTTGCCAGGCTTCACGTCGGCGTGTCGCGACGAAATCACCTGCTGACCAACCTCGAGCCCGTCGGGCGCGAGGATGTAGGCCTTCTCGCCGTCCGCGTAGCACACGAGTGCGATGCGAGCCGAGCGGTTCGGATCATACTCGATGGTCTTCACGGTCGCCGGGACACCGATCTTGTTCCGCTTGAAGTCAACCATGCGGTAGCGCTGCTTGTGGCCGCCCCCCCGGAAGCGCGACGTGATGCGCCCCTGGTTGTTGCGACCGGCGGTCTGCTTCTTTGCGTCGAGAAGCTTCTTTTCGGGCTTCCCGTGCGTAATCATGTCGAAATCGGGCGCTTCGTAGAAGCGGCGGGAAGGCGACGTGGGTTTGAATTTACGGATTGCCATCTTTAGACACCCTCGAAGAAGTCGATCGTCTCACCCTCGGGGAGCGTGACGATCGCCTTTTTCCAGTTCTGGAGTTTCCCGTAGCCCTTACCCATGCGCTTCATGTGACCGCGCACGATCAGAGTCCGGACGTCGCGGACCGTGACTTTGAACAAAGTCTCGACGGCGTCCTTGATCTGGAGCTTGTTCGCGTCGAGGTCGACCTCGAACGTGTACTTGTTCTCGTCCTCGCGCAGCCGCGAACCCTTTTCCGTGAGGTACAGGGGGCGCTTGATGACTTGCTCGGCGTTCATCACTGACACCTCGCTTCCAGAGCTTGCACGGCGGTTTGGGTGAGCACGAGATGCTCATGGCGGAGCAGGTCGTACAAATTCACACCCTCGGGTGGCAGAACCGAGTGGCCCTGCAAGTTGCGAGCGCTGAGGCGCAGCTTCTCGTTGTCTTTGACATCGACGATGAGAGCGCCGCCATTGACCTCGAGCTTGCTGAGAACCTCAGCGAGCTTCTTCGTCTTGACCTCGGCGAGCTCGAAGTCCTGGACGATCAGCAACTGACCCTCGCGAAGCTTGAGACTCAATGCGCCCTTGAGCGCACCGAGCCGCATCTTGCGCGGAGGCCTGTAGCCGAAGTCGCGGGGCCTCGGGCCATGGGCCGCGCCGCCACCGACGAAAATCGGTGCCCGCTTGGAACCATGACGGGCACCGCCGGTGCCCTTTTGCTTGTAGAGCTTCT
>JBGUEF010000327.1:0-4099 GCA_041821485.1 Deltaproteobacteria bacterium | reverse complement strand
TGTTCCAGACGGGATTGGCCGCGGCGATTAGTCAGTGGTTCTTGGGCGTGACCGGCATCACCTCACTGTGGGGACTCACTGCCGCCCTCATCGTCTTCACCGTCTTCTTCACCGAAGCGTGCTCCAACACGGCATCGTCGAACATGATCGTGCCCCTCGCGATTGCGGCGGCGGTAGAGCTCGGTGTCTCCCCACTTCCACCGGCCTTGGCCGTTGGCCTGGCCGCGAGCTGCGCGTTCATGCTGCCGATCGCAACGGGACCGAACGCTGTCGCTTACGGGACCGGTCTGCTCGAGTTGCCGCAGATGATGCGCATCGGCTTCGTGCTGAACATCGTTGCCGCACTGACTCTCCTCGCAGTGTTGTACGGATTGAGCATCTTCTACGGATGGACATAGGCTTGCCGATTTGTTGAGAGCAGCCGCAAGGGTGACTCATGCTTACAGTTCCCCACTTTGTGAGAGGCAACCATGGGAACTATGGGCACCGTCCCCTTTCTGCTGAATCAACTCAGGCCACCCGGCAAGGGTGGCGCCGCGCTAACGCAGGCGGCCGCATCGATCGCGCTTTCGCAGGGCCAGCCGCAGACGATCGTAGACGTTCTGCATGGCCGCGCGTTTCGCTACTACGCCGAAGGCCTCCGCCAATACCTCGCGATTCGAACCGGCTCGACCAGCAGAGCGGACCACTACCTCTCCAAGCTTCGCGCGTTTGTAGCCAAAGTCGAGAGCGAGGATCTAATCCAAGCACCTGGCGTTCGTGCACGGCTCTACCGGGCTGCCCGCGGGTATCTGCACAATCAAAGCCGTCCCCACGAACCGCCAACGAAGGGAGACCTCGAAGAGCTTCCGTGGCGCGCCCTTCCCTCGGCGCACTCATCCGTCAGTCCGCTCAACGCGTTACGCTTCGAGCTCGAATCAGAAGACTCTGAGCTCCTGGAGCTCCGCCACGCGCGCGAGCTGAGTATCGACGAGCTCGCGTTCGTGTACACAAAGACACCGCTCGAAATGGAAGAGCGTGTTGATGCGGCGATGACTCGCGCGAAGCACATTCTCGACGAGCATGGCGTCCGCGATACGGAGCGATTTGGACGCATCATCGTCGAAGCATTCGCCCTCGAGGTGGCTCCGCGAGCACGGGGCGACGAGCACGAGGGCATCGAGCCACTGCCCAACGGAACCATCGTCGGCGGGCGCTATTCGGTCGAAGCCCGGGTGGGTTTGGGCGCGTTTGGGGACGTGTATCGGGCCAAGGACACCGAGGTGCCGGGGCACGTCGTCGCCCTGAAATTGCTGCACCAGGCAGCGCATTCCAAGTCGGCCAAGCAATCAGCGCTCCGCGAGTTACGACTCATCGCGTCGGTGTTTCACCCGTCGATCGTGCAATTCAAGGACCACGGTTGGTTCGAAGAGCGTCTCTGGTTCGTCATGCCCTGGTACGACGGCGAGACGCTCGAATCGCGTTTGCAGCGCGAACCGTTGAGCCGCCCCGAAGCGCTCTCGATCTTCCAGCCGCTCGCACGAGCGCTGGCGGCAATGCATGCCGCGGGTGTTCGCCACCAGGACGTGAAACCAGAGAACATTTTCTTGGCACGCATTCCTGGCTTCGGCGAAGAGGAGGTCACACCAGTGCTCCTCGATCTCGGCGTCGCTGCGACCGAGGCGGAGATGGTCGTTGCCGGGACACCGACGTATTTCGCGCCCGAGGTTGCAGCGCAGTTTTCATCGGTCGAACGAAAGCCCGCGGTCAGCAACAAAGCCGACGTGTTTGCGCTGGCCCTCTCTCTTCGCAATGCGCTCGAGCCGGAGACCCAAGAGGACGTTGCCGCAGGCGCAGTCGACACGTTCATCGAGTATCGATCGAAGGAGACCCCGAACGCGCCGACGCGCAAAGGTCTCAAATACCTGACTCCATTTTTCGACCGTTGGATGAACTGGGATGCAGAGTTGCGACCCAGCGCCGATGAGCTCGTCGAAGAGCTTTCCGCGCTCTCGCTTCCCGAGGAGCGCCGGGAACGGGTCAAAACGATCCTGCGGTGGACGATCCCGTTGGCGCTTGCGCTGCTCGGGGCGTCGGGCGCCGCGGTCACCGTCTTCTACCAACAGGCCGAAACGCAACGCGAAGTGGCTCACCGCGCGAAGCTGACCGCTTCGGATCTCCGCCGAGACTTGGCCGATACCCGTGAAATCGCGGAACAGCTCGAGCTGCGTTACGAGCAGAGCCGTCTGACACGAACCGAGCTTGCGAAGCGACTCGCGCGCACCGACGGCAAGGTCGCTTCGCTGAAAACACAGCTGAAAGACGAGGAGCGCCGCCTGATGCGTACTCGCGACAGGCTCGCGCAGAACCGCCAAGAGAAGGCGACGATCGAGCAGCATCTTTCCGAGACCGAGCGGGACCTTTCCGCGAGGGAGCGCTCCCTCGCCGCAACGAATCAGAAGCTGGCGACCACCGCGCAGGCGCTCGCCGCAGAGGAAGAGCGGGCCACGCGCATCGAACGGAAGCTGGAGCGTGAAGCCGACCGGCGCCTGGATCTTCAAGGCGAGATCGCTGCACTCGATGCGCGTTTGAAGGCCGAGGCCTCGAAGGCCGACGAACTACAAGACGCAGTCGCACGGGCTGTGGCCGCGCGTAGTCGAGCAGAGCTCGAGCTAGAGTTTGCCGAAGAGGAGCTCGAGGCCCTGCGGAACCGCGCTTTGCCCCGTCAGCCGGACACCGAGTCGGACCCGTCGCTCGACCAGCCCACTCCCGATAGCTGAGGTTTCATGAGCCATCCTTTGCGATCGCTGGAGCCACGTCTTCTCGGATCGCTCACGATTAGGCTGGGGGGCCTGCTCGTGTTCGCCACGGCGCTCATGATGTTCCTCGACGTTCCGCTGCAGGGCGAGTCCTCGCCATGGGGAATCGTTTCGTTCGAGCTTGCCGGCACGCCGCACCGGGCACTCCGGATCCTGCTCGAGTGGAAGAGCCGAGGCGGGATTGGTCCTGCGAAGCTCATCCAGATCGCGGATTTCGTGTACCTCGCCCTCTACGCGATGTTCTTCGCGGCGCTTGCGCTTTTTGTCGGGTCGCGCCTCGATGAAGCGGTGTGGAGCGCGCGGGCGGCTTGGGCGGCGACCCTTGCGGCAGCCTTCGATGTGCTCGAGAACGCCGTACTGCTGTACGAACTGGTTCGCTTCACCTCCCCTGCCCCGTTTCCGCAGCTGGCGGCGTCATTCGCCCTAGTGAAGTTCGCGCTGCTTGTTTTCTCAGCGTCCTACTCGGTGATCGGCGGAATCGCTTCGTTGCGAAGGCGCTAGCGGCGGCCTTTGTAGCCCATCATATCTTGCATGGCGGACTCGCTCATCTCGGCGATCTCCGCTTCTTCGGCCAAGCGCTCCGCGCAGTCTTCACAAACCTTGATGCGACGCCCTTCCGCCTTGACGGAAACGAGCTCGTCGACCTCGTCCTTGCACGCTCTGCAAACCGGCATGGGCGTTACCTGGCGCGCGGAAGAAGCCGGCTCATCGATGGCAGGACGATGTTCTTGCGAATCGACTGCGCGGCCCCACCAAGGCCGGTGGGAAGCGCACGGAACGCGATGTCGAGATGCTTCGTGTCGGTTTCGACGCCGTGCAGCGTCACGAACGAAGTGAGCAACGACACGGCCCGGCGCACGAGAGGGTTCTTTCCGATGTTCGGGTCGCGCATCAGGTCGAGCACGATTCGGTTACCGTTGGCTTCCGCCAAGACGGGCGACCGGCCGGGCATGAAGTTGACCAGGGTTCCCGGATTCGAGAGGTCCAATGCGCCGGATTTGATCAGCGCGGCCACCGGAGAATCGGATTCACCATTCAGCTTGAGCATCACCTCTTCGAGCCGGAGCGCGACGGTCAGCTCCTCGTCGTTGAACACCACGCGCTCGACGAAGATGATCGCGGAGGCGCGGATCGGGGTATTCATGGCGTCGAGGTTCCCCGAAAGCCGGAGGCCGGGCGGCACCGAGTCGATGTGGAAGTCCTCGACCTTCCCGCTGCGCTCGGCTTGCTGGCCAAGCCAGCGAAGAGCGGCAAGCGGGACGCCGAACCGGAGGCCAAGCGCGCTGCGTACGGCGCGCCCG
>JBGUEF010000326.1:0-4099 GCA_041821485.1 Deltaproteobacteria bacterium | reverse complement strand
GAGTGGCTCGTCGCGGCGGCCGCATCATCGTATCTCGGTCGGTCGGCTCTTGGCCGAGAGCCATCGATGGAATGATGTCCCTCGCGCAGCAACCGCTCGGAGACCGTGCCTGCCAGGAATCCGCGTCCCTTCTGGCGAACGCGAGTCCCGCAGACCAGATAGTGCGCAGGGCTGGGCGGAACGATCGCGAGAGTCGAAGCCGACGCCGACGCCGCCAAAAACCCCGCGGACCGATACACGGGCAACCGAACGCCCGGCTTCACGCGAACCGGCTAGAAGCGATCTGAGCGTCCGGCTTTCCACTCGTCGTACGCCCGCAAGAGCCCGCTTTCGACAGAGCGGGCTCTTTTTTTTGGTGTGCTCACCGTGTGCCACCGAACGGAGGGAGCTACTCGCACAACAGTGTGACAACGGTCGCGAACCAGAGTAGTAACCTCGACCGATGGAGCCCAACACAGTCGCCCCGCCGCCCCGCAACTACTACAAGCTGGCCGCC
This sequence comes from Deltaproteobacteria bacterium, assembly GCA_041821485.1. GTDB lineage: Bacteria > Myxococcota_A > Polyangia > Polyangiales > Houyiibacteriaceae > SG8-38. The sequence continues at coordinate 3,603 of JBGUEF010000326.1, read as the reverse complement.
ATCCCCTTCCTGCTCTCCCATGTGTTGGTGCTAGGCGCGCTGTGGAGCGGAGTCACCTGGCAAGCGGTCATCTGCTGTTTCGTCTTGACCGTCACCGGCCTCTTGGGCGTCATGGCCGGCTACCACCGCTACTTTTCCCACCGCACTTTCAAGACCAGCCGGGTTTTCCAGTTCGTACTGGCGCTGCTCGCTCAAATGACCGCGCAAAAGGGCGTCCTGTGGTGGGCATCTCATCATCGGATGCACCACAAGCACTCCGACCAGCCCGGCGACAGTCACTCGCCGATCGTCGACGGCTTCTTCTACGCCCACATCGGCTGGATCCTCGACGACACCGAAGAGACAAAGTGGGACGGCATCCAGGACTTTGCCAAGTATCCAGAGCTGCGCTGGCTCAACACGTACTGGAGCGTACCTCCGACGCTGCTCGGGACCGCGGTGTTTCTGCTTCTCGGTTGGCCGGGCCTCTTCATTGGCTTCTTTCTAAGCACCGTGCTCGTCTGGCACGCCACCTTCCTGGTCAACTCGGCCACCCACCTCTGGGGTAAGCGACGCTACAACACCAGCGACAGCAGCCGTAACAGTTGGTTGTTGGCCCTGTTTACGTTTGGCGAAGGTTGGCACAACAATCATCACTACTACCAGTCGTCCTGCCGCAACGGCTTCTACTGGTGGGAGATCGACATCACCTATTACGCGATCAAGATGCTCGGTTGGCTCGGCATCGTCTGGGACATCCGAGAACCACCAGCGCATGTCCTTGAAGAAGGCCGTGAACCCAAAGCGTCTGACGCCGAGCCACAGGCGCTCGTAGTCGAAACGTAGCCGGCAAGCGGCTCCGTCGCACAGTTCAGGCGGGGAAAGGTGCCTGTTAGCCTCCCCGCATGTTCAAGGGCCTGCACTTTCCCAAATCTGTAGTTCTCACCGGCGTGCGGCGCGCCGGCACAAACGGCCCGTGGGCCCGAGCTGGCGGATGGACGAGACCTACGTCCGCGTTCGCGGCCAGTGGAAGTACCTCTACCGGAGCGTAGGAAAAACAAACGCCCTCTCCGTGCGGTTCGCCACTCGACATAACAAGCTAGTACCGCGCAATTCAGGAGCTGAGTGAGCCAATCGACGGTCCGCTATCACCACGGAAAGATGACGTGGCTCTTCTTTCCTGCTTGGGCGGCCTGGGCCGTTGCCGCGAGCTCCCCTAAGACAGAAGCTCCGCGCGGATGGCGTCGAGGCCCTGTTGCAACCAGCTCTTGAAGAGCCAGAGGATGGGCATGGCAAGCGGATAGGCGAGGGGGGAGGTCAGATTAAAAGTGTAGGTCCAGACGATGCGGGTCCCGCCTTCGGTCTCGGTGAAGTCCCAGTTGCCGCCGCCGCTCCGAACGAGCAACGAGAACGGTGGCTTGACCCCGCCGGTCCAGCCATAGCTGTGCCGCACCGGAGGGTCGTAGTCGAGGATGACCTCATCGAGGACGGCGCCGTCGGTCATGAAGATCCGGCGCTTCGAGCCTTTGGCGAGACTTTGCCCTTCGTACATTTCGATTTTGCTGATCCCAGCGAACGGGCCGCGTGGGCGAATGGTTCTCGGGGCGTTCGCGCTGTCGGTGGCGAACGCAAACACCTCGTCGCGCGGGCGGGGGATCACAACTGAAGCCGAGGTCGAGGCGCTCGTCACGGAGCTGAAGCTAGCATGAGATCGACACCCAGCGTATGGCCCTCTCGAGGTTCGCCACGCGATTGTCTCCCGGTTCTCCGCGCGAGACACTCGACGGCGCCATGTCTACTTTCCAGGCGCTTGCTTTGATTATCGGAGGAACGGCCTCTGCGATATACCTCCTCGTCATGCTCCAGAGAGAGATTCGGTCGGTCGAGCTCGTGCTGGAGACGGGTTTAGCGGAGGGCGTCCCAGTCACCGTCGAATACCGGCGGAAAGCCCTCTGGGTCTACTATCTCCCAACCGCGATGTTCTCTCTCTCTTTCCTTGCGATCGGTGCCCTTGCGATGATCCAAGTCGGGTTGAACGTTGCCGATCTGAACGTGCGCAACTTGGCGTACCTGTGCGCCGCTGGGGCCGGCATGTCGTTCCTCATGGTGACCTCCGGAATCGTCGGCGGCGTGATCTTGTACACTCGAGCGCTGCGACAGGCCTCGAAGAAGTGATCCAACCCGTCCGCCGTCCCAATCCACACTGTCCTTGCCAAGGCCCCGCGTAGTACGCTCGGCGCCCGTGACACAAACTCTGACGGAAGCCACCTTACAGGCGCATCTTGAACAAGACCTTTTGGTCGGTGGGGCGGTTGCCGTCTACCGCGACGGCGAGTTGTGGAAGGACCTATGCGTCGGCAGCGTCGACCCCGGCGGTCCGCCGGTCACGACTGACACCCCGTTCATCTTGTTCTCCAACAGCAAACCCTTGGCGGCGTCGTGCCTGCATTGGCTTCACAGTCGGGGCGCCTTCGAGTGGGACGATCCTGTAGCGCGCTTCTGGCCGGAGTTCGGTCAACACGGCAAAGGGCGAGTGACCATCCGCCACCTGCTGAGTCATCAGGGTGGCTTTCCCCACACACCGCCGGAGCTCACCTGGGAGCGGCTGAAAGACTGGGGGGAGTCCGTACGCATCATCGAGCGAATGCCCTGCGATTACCCTCCCGGGCAGGGGGTCTATCATGCCATCACGATCGGATTCGCAATCGGGGAGCTAGTGCGACGCGTGGACTCGCGCTCCGTGGCGGAAGTCTTTCGCGACGAGATAGCCCGCCCGCTCGGGCTGTCCCGAACATCGCTTGGCGCGTCCCCAGACCTGACCGCCGCGAGTCCCGCGGTTCACAACTTGGTGCCGCGCGACAGTCCCGAGAGGGAGCACCGCTCGCCCTTCATGCGGGACGCAGAGATGCCCGAGCGGGGCATCCTCGACACCGAGCTCATTCAGGAGATGAACCACCCGAGCGTTCGAGCAGCCTGCATCCCCGCCATCACCGCGGTCGCCAGCGCGCGAGACATGGCGCGATTCTACGCCATGTATCTCGCGGGAGGCTCCTTGGACGGCGTCAAGGTGCTCGAGCCTGCGACGGTGGAGGAAGCGCTGCGCGTCCAGGTCGAAGGCATCGACCCGGTGTTGGCCGAAGCATACGGCGAAGCGTTTGCTTACAGGGGGCGCACACTCGGCATGTGCACCTGGGTGCCAAACAGCCCGATTATCGGCCACGCGGGCGGAGGCATCACCTTCTGTTGGCTCAACCGCAAGCACCAACTAACGATGGCCTACCTCACCAACGGTTTCATCGCCGTCGGCGACCAATACCGTCGCAGCCAAGAGATGGGCAGAGCCATCGTCACCGACAAACGAGCGCTCGAGTCGGGCTGACGACAACGTCCCAGTTCTGCTGACGGGCTACAGATGACGTACTACGGATCTCGCAAGACATCGACAAGTCGCGTTACGCCCGCGCCGTGCCGCTGACGCCCCGCGCCAGCCGCGCGCTCGATCAAGTCTGCCCTCGCGAGGGCCTCATCTTCCGCCGCTTCGAGTACCGACGAATCCTGGTCCAGGCTGCACGAAAAGTTCTGGGTACCGAACACGAAGCCCGACACCTCAGCGCCCACGACTTT
>JBGUEF010000325.1:0-4109 GCA_041821485.1 Deltaproteobacteria bacterium | reverse complement strand
GGCAGCGGACGACTCGTTCTGAACGGGAACAACGATTTCTCCGGCGGTGTGACGGTGCAGTCTGCAGATCTGATCGTGTCGTCCCCAACCGGCTTAGGGGTAGGCGACGTCGTTGTACGCGGCGGGTCGGTGACACTTCACGAGCCAGCGATATCGGACTCCGCCACGCTGAGCCTCGCCGAGGGCCTCGCCGACGGGGCGATTCGTCTCGATTTCAGGGGACGCAACGTCGTACGAATGCTGCAAATCGGAGGGACGACGCACCACTGCGGAACTTGGGGAGGACCCAATTCCCGGGCCATGTTCGTCGACCCGGTGTTCTCTGGGCGAGGTATCCTCGAGCTCTCCGCCAAACCGCGCGAATCCTGCGCACCGGCTTCCAAAGTATCCCCGGGACGCCGGGCACGAGGGCGCGCTTCGTCGACACGGCACACTGGCAGTCTCTGACAGGCGGAGCGAGTGCATGAACTCGTTTGCCAACTGCACAAGGCGTCCTCGCCACCGAGCACCCACTTGCAGGCGCGGAGGCGGTCGCATATGCAGCCGGCATGGCACAGCGCTTTGTAGTGGTTTCAGATAACGGTGAGTCTTGGGTGCTCGGCGGCGATCCCGACGACGGCGAGTTCACCTCCGGCAAAGATGACCAGCATGCCTTGCCGCAGCTTCTCAAAGATGGTTGGTCATCCAAGATGGTGACGCCCGGCTCGGGGACCAAGGACGAGTCTTCCTATTGGCTTGTCCTGCTCGAGAAGTAGTAGGCCTTCATCGAGGCTGCCATCCTCTGCGCGCCACGAAGAACTCGTAGGCGTAGTAGTCCCAACACCGGCGGTGCATCTTGGGCTCTTGTGCAATCTGATCGAGCACGGCCTGCGCTTCAGCATCATCGGTGTACTTGTTGCGCAGCTCCTCGATGCGGTGCTCCATGGGTGTGTAGAAGTCGTTCCACCAGTCTTCGTTCGGTAGGGTGAAGTGATCGACCAGCGAGAAGTCGCTTTTATCGATTGTCGCTAACACGTCTTCTATCCGGCCCATGCCCGGATAGTCCTCAAAGCTCGCCTTCACCTCGGAGGGTGGATACTCCTTGCGCCAGACAGCTTCCGTGAAGGCTAGATAGCCACCGGGGCGCAAGAGCCGATGATAGATGCGGAGGGCGTTCTCGATGCCAATGTTGTACAGGGCACCCTCGGACCAGATGAGGTCGAAGCTCTGTAACTATTTGCACGCGGCACTCATCTAAGCGGTGGCACTCATATCGCTGCTGACACTGCACGGCGGATGAAAGGAATCGGATGAAACTGACGAACGCAGTCGGCGCCGCATCTGCGATGGTGATTGGAGGACTCGCTGCGAGCGGGTCGGCGCAACACGCGCTGGATGGACTCCATGGCATCTACTTTCATCAGGGTGGCGAGGCGTGCGACATCCAGATTCAGGAAGCCGTGGAAGATGTGGTCTCCGAGATGGGCCGCCTGCAACGCGGGATCGCGAGACACAAGCTTCTCGACAAGAACCACACATACGAGAGCTTCCAGATCCTGATCGACGGTGACACACTCACCATACGCATCAATCATCGGGACTATGAGCTCCAGCTCGGCGCCGCCCCTGTCGAAGCGACCGGCATTGAGGGTGGCACGGTGCTGACGCAGGCGACGGTTCGCGGGCGAACCCTGGTTCAGATGTTTCGTACGCCTCAGGGCTTGCGCCGCCACAAGATCCACTTTGGTGCAGATGGCACAGCTTTCCTCGAAGTATCGATCGAAAGCGAGCGCTTGCCCAAGCCCGTCCACTACGGATTGCCGTACGTCCGCCACTAGTTTCGTGACGACGCCGCGACGACCGCTCGAGATGCGCTCAGTCGCAGCTCGCGTCGGCGCCGGTTGCGAAGACGTTGGTCCAGTAGGCTCCGTAGGTGCCGCCGCCAGTCGCACGGCCGAGCCCAACGACAACGTAGCTGTCTCGGAGCATGTTAGCGTTGTGGCCGGGCGAGTTCAGCCACTGATCGAACGTGCCTTCAGCGCCGGAGTTCCCCGCGGCAATGTTCTCGCCGAAGCCGGTCGACTGACAGCTTTCGAAGCAGGCGTCACACGCGCGCGAGCTCGAGCTCGAACCGTTGAGCCCGCTGTGATCGAAATAGTCTTGGTCGCGCATGTCCTCACTGTGGGCCTGCGCAGCGCGATTCAGCGACGCACACGCGGACACCGGGGGAACACCGTTGGCCTGGCGATGCTGGTTCAGAAGCTCGAGAAAGCGTTGCTCCTCCTCGTCGAGCGAAGCCGCCGCCGGGTCGAAGCCATCGCACTGCCCGCCGCCGCCCCCATTGCCACCTAATCGCTCGTCCCCGAAGAGACCATCATCTCCGCAACCGCTCGCGACGAGCGCCACGCCGACCAGCACGACCCAGACTCTCTTGTTCATCGCACGCCTCCCCTACTTTGCCTATTCGAAGCTGAACGTGTAGTCCGCGCCCATTCGAGGGGCGGAGAACTTCGGGAAGTTGATGGCGATCAGCTTCTTGGCGACGCAACCTTGAAAGGTTTTGCTGCCCGGCTTGGTAGTCGCGCCAGTGACGTCGCCCTTGCCCGAGATGACCATTTGAATCGTGACGCGACTCATGGGCGTCTTCTTGAGCTCTCTGAGGACGCAGCCTTGGAAAATCCCGTTGACGTGTCGGTTCATGATCTCGGAGACCTTGGTCGAGCTCAGGTGTGCCTGACCTTCGTCGTTGCTGAGATCGCCGAGCTCGGCTGGCTCGAGCATGGCCTGTACGTAGGAAGGCAACTGTCCCTTTGCTCGCATCGCCTTCGATGATGCGAAGCCAAGCCCGACGTCACCGCCACTCGCCTTGCCCCTGGGCGGCAAAGCTAGAGCGTAGGCTTTGGCGGTGCCCGCACCCACTAGGCTCGGGGTTTCCGCGCTCGGCTCCGCGTGACTCGTGCTCGACCAGGCGGCGCTGCCGAACGCGACGAGCGCAACCGCTGTGCCGATCGCCGAGAGATGCTTCTTGAAATGGCTCATCATCGCCTCGCCTGCTTCATCTTCTTGTCTTGCGCGTCGGCGCGTTCTTTCGCGACCTTGGCGCGCTCGGCGGCGCCTGGATGCGATGCCTTGAGCGACCTCTTGCCGTCGTCGTCGCTCAGCTCGGCGAGCTTGCTGAACGCGCTCTCCATCGCGTGGTAATCGTAGCCGTGCTCGACCATGAAGTTGAACCCGTATTCGTCAGAGGCCGATTCGTCATTCCGCGAGAACTTCGCGTTCATGACGTCTTCGATGAACGTGCCGAGTTGGCTATCGGTCAAGACCTTGCCCGTCGATCCGGTGTTGGCTGCAACTGCATCCTTGCCCGCGGCTACGCTGTAGGCCTTCTGGTATTGCTTCTTCGCATGCTGAAGCTTCACGTGGCCGAATTCGTGACCGATGACGCTGAGGACTTCGTCGTCCGTCATGATGAACATCAGCCCCGCCATGACACGAATGCTCCCGTCGGGCGTCGCAAAGGCGTTGACGTCCGCGACGTTGTAGAGCTTGAAATTCAACGTGAGCCCATCCTCCGACTCGAGGCCCTTCACGAGAGCGTTGAAGCGCTGCGCCAGCGGGTCGCCGTCCGGCACCACCGGATTCTGCTCATCCATCGCCGCCACGGATTGAAGCGAGAGCTTCTTCATGTCTTCGTCGGAAAGCATTGCCGCTTTCGCGGCCTTCTGAACCGCGGTGACGTTGTCTTTCTTGAGCATCTTCCGGCCGAAGTCAGCGTGTGCACCTGCGGCAAACGCAAGCATGCAAGCTACGATCAGTGTCTTCTTCATGAACGTGAACCCCCGGCATTCAAGCTAGCAAGACGCCGGAGCCCTCGGCACGCCGGTTTGTGAGCGGGCTCACGAATCGATCGGATCGGCCACCGTGGCACGCGCGGTAACGGAGACGCGAGCGGCCAGAACGGTCGCGCCGCGTCGAGGTGCGTCGAAGCCGTGCGTACTAGAGTCCCGGCCAAGGCCTGAAGAGGACGAAACGCTCATGTAGAACGACGCCTGCCCGTCCGAACGTCGATCCGGTGCTCCCGAGCCGACGCGAGAACCACGCAGGAGTGGAGGACGGTCGATCTCGCTCAG
>JBGUEF010000324.1:0-4113 GCA_041821485.1 Deltaproteobacteria bacterium | reverse complement strand
GGTGTTGACGTACGGTTGGAACTGGATCGACTCACCCACCGTACCTGGGATCAAAATGCCGAGTTCCGAGTACCCTGCATGTCCCGTTCCGAGCATGGCATACTGGTTGCCCCGTCCGCTGCCCGTGGTGCCAGAGCCCGCGTCTCCCGGATTCATGATACCGACTTGACGGAGGTTGTTGGGCCCGAAGTCCATGTAGTAGTACGCGCCGTACCAGGTGGCCGCTCCGCCTTTCTCCGCTTTGAAGGGGATGTCGAGGAACAGGTCCGTCGAGACGATGTAGAGAGCTCGCTTTTTGGTCACTGCCGCCGCATCTTGGTACCAAATGCCAATCGGCTGCGCATGGCCACCAAAGCCCCAGTTGAAGACCTTCTTGGCACCGATATAGGTTCCCACCATGTACGGAAGCACGTTGGATTCGATATCCAGGAACTGGAACTGGAAGTAGCCCGAGTATCCAAAGGTGTTGGCGGTGGGGTTGTAGGTTCCGAAGCCGGTGGCCGGCGGGGCTGGCGGTGCAGCGGGGTCGAAGGGGGGTGCGAACGGCCGAGTAACCGCCACGCGATAGTCGAACAACCCAAACTTACCCTTGGCATAGACCCCCAGTTGACGTGCGAACTGGTCGGTCACCTCGATCGTCGGCCAGGTGAAGATCGGTGAGTCGAGGCTCATGAACGTGATCGTGCTGGCGTTGGTCATTCGAGAGATGCCGTTCCAGTAGAGAAGCCCGGCACCCAGCGAGAAATAGCCTTTCTTCGAGGCCTCGAATTCGAGCCAGGCATCGTGGAAGTAGACCTGGGGCTTCTTCGCGCCTCGGAAGCTCTGGTTGTTGATGCCGATGTGCATCAGCATGAACGTGCGTGGGGCGATCTTGCCGAACATCAGGAAACGAGCGCGGCGGAGGCCAACGTCGCCGTACCAGTTCTCGTCTTTCCCGAGCACGGTGGTCCCTGGGTTGTTCTGAATGGCGCGGGTCCACACCTGCGCCCACATCGCAAACCGAAGGTAGAGGGTTCCGTCGTCGTTCAGGCTGACCTGGATCTTCTTGGCCCGCCCGTCGACGGATACGAGACCCGGCCCGGTTCCTGGCGCTGGTACTGGTGCTGGGGCCATCTTGCGGCCCATCAACTCCATCTGCCGTTTGGCTTCGTCGAGCTGCCTTTCGGCCTCTTCGATCGCCGCCGCAGCCTCGTCGAGCTCCTCCTGCGTCACTTCGCTGTCTGCAGCGACCGCGGTCTCGGCACCACCCGGGGTGGTGATCTTGAACGCGTCCGCGTCAGTCGACTCGTCCGCGTCATCGGTCGCGGTTTCGCCAGGCACTGGTTCGGCCAAGCCCGCGGCGGGAACGAATGCGGTCATCGCAAAGCACGCGACGGCTACTATCCAGGCGTACCTCAACTGGGGTGGCTCATGGCCGCTTTCGTATTTTCGCCTCATCACAACCCTCCTGTCTGTGTTCAACTGACCGCTAGTGCGTCGCGCTCGGTCCCGACGCTCCCGAGGGGACGCGGATATGCTCGACCAACTCTTGTATTTCGATGGGTGGCGGCGGAGTGAACCGGCCGACCACGAACGCGACGGCGAAGTTGAGCAGCATGCCGAGCGCTCCGATGCCTTCAGGCGAGATCCCGAACCACAGCTGGTCCGGCGTGCCGCCCAGGAACTTGAAGTAGATGATGTAACTTGCCGTGAAGATGATTCCCGCAAGCATGCCGGAGATGACGCCTTCACGGTTCGCCCGTTTGGAGAAGATGCCGAGGATGATCGCCGGGAAGAACGACGAGCATGCGAGGCCGAAGGCAAACGCCACGACTTGTGCGACGAACCCTGGTGGATTGATCCCGAAGTAGCCTGCGATCATCACCGCAAAGGCGGCCGCGACGCGAGCGGCGAGTAGCTCCTGCTTCTCGGTGATCGAGGGGACGAACACGCGTTTGAGCAGATCGTGACTGACCGAGGTACTCACCACGAGCAACAAACCGGCCGCGGTCGATAGAGCTGCAGCGAGCCCGCCTGCCGCAACGAGCGCGACGACCCAATTCGGCAAAGCAGCGATTTCCGGGTTGGCGAGCACGATGATATCGCGGTCGACATAGAGCTCGTTCTTGGTCTCCGGGTTGGAGTTGCTGACGAGGCGTTCACCGCTCACGCCTCGGGCCGGCGTGCCGTCGTCGGCCGCGGCGAACGAGGGCTTACCGGCGAGCGCAGCGCCCGCTACGTACTGAACCTTGCCGTCGCCGTTCTTGTCGACCCATGCAAGGAGACCGGTGTCTTCCCAGGTCTTGAACCACTGGGGAATCGACTTCTCGCCCTCGACCTCCGTGTAGCTGGCCTCGCTCACCGTGTTGAGCAGGTTGGCGCGTGCGAAGGCAGCGACCGCGGGAGCGGTGGTGTAGAGAAGTGCGATGAAGAAGAGCGCCCAGCCTGCACTGATGCGGGCATCCCGCACCTTGGGCACCGTGTAGAAGCGCACGATGACGTGGGGCAGCCCGGCCGTGCCTGCCATGAGCGCGCCGGTGATGCACAAGACGTCCAGCATGGATTTCTTCCCCGACGTGTACTCGGCAAAGCCCAGCTCTGTGTTCAGCTGGTTGAGCTTATCCATCAGGGTGATGGCCTCTCCGCCGGCAATGCGAGAGCCGATGTCGCCGGCTAGGAGGGAGCCGAATCCGATCTGCGGAATGTACTTGTCCGTGAGCAAAATGCTGATGAAGATCGCAGGCACCAGGTAGGCGAAAATCAAGACGCAGTACTGAGCCGCCTGGGTGTAGGTGATGCCCTTCATCCCGCCGAGAACCGCGTAGAAGAACACGATCGCCATGCCGATTGCGACGCCGATGTTGATATCGACCTCGAGGAATCGGCTGAAGACGACGCCGACACCGCGCATCTGACCCGCGACATACGTAAACGAAACGAACACCGCGCAGATGACGGCGACGATGCGGCCTGCGTTCGAGTAATACCGGTCTCCAACGAAGTCAGGGACGGTGAACTTACCGAACTTTCGAAGATAGGGCGCCAACAAGAGCGCGAGCAACACGTAGCCACCCGTCCAGCCCATCAGGTAGACGGCTCCGTCGTACCCCATGAACGAGATCAAGCCCGCCATACTGATGAACGACGCCGCGCTCATCCAGTCCGCGCCGGTTGCCATCCCGTTGACTACCGGATGGACTCCTCGGCCTGCGATGTAGAAGTCACTCGTCGTGTTCGCCCGAGACCAGATGGCGATACCGATATAGAGCGCAAAGGTTGCGCCAACGATGAGGAATGTCCAAGTCTTTACGTCCATTGTTCTCTCCTTCTATGACTCGAACGATTAGTCCTCGTGAACGTCAAACTCTTTATCGAGCTTGTTCATCAACCATGAGTAGATAAAGATCAGGGCGACGAACACGTAGATCGAACCCTGCTGAGCGAACCAGAAGCCAAGCGGGAATCCGGTGCCCGGGATGGTGTAGGCGTCGAGAGCGTCCACAAAAATGATGCCCGCGCCGTACGAGACGACCCACCAGATCACGAGGAAAATGACCAAGAGGCGGAGGTTTCTTGCCCAGTAGCGTCGTGCGTTGTCGTTGTTGTTCGGCTGTTCCGTCATGGTGGTTCCGTTTCTCCGCCGCCGGCGGCTCTCAATCTTCCTTCAACAGCGCCTCGACCACGCTTGGGTCGGCGAGGGTCGAAATATCTCCGAGTTGGTCGCCTTCACCGGCTGCGATCTTGCGGAGGATTCGCCGCATGATCTTTCCGGATCGGGTCTTGGGAAGACCGTGCGTCACGCGGATCTCATCCGGCGTCGCGATCGGGCCGATCACCTGACGCACCTGCTGCTTGAGTGCGCCAGGGAGCTCGGCCGGATCCCACTCGGCATCTGCGATGGGCACCACGAAGGCAAAGATGCCCTGGCCTTTGATCTCGTGTGGGAAGGGCACGACTGCGGCTTCCGCAACGGCCGGGTGCGCCACTAACGCGCTCTCCACCTCGGCTGTTCCCATGCGGTGTCCCGAGACGTTGATCACATCGTCGACGCGACCGGTGATCCAGTAGTACCCGTCCTCGTCGCGACGGCAGCCGTCGCCGGTGAAGTAGTAAGGCGGGTACTGCGAGAAATAG
>JBGUEF010000323.1:0-4117 GCA_041821485.1 Deltaproteobacteria bacterium | reverse complement strand
GCCGAGGCCACCGCAGAGCTCGACACACCGAAGCGTGATCTCGTTGGCGACGCGCGCGGCCTTGGCCTTGGACATCGAAGCCTCGGTGGAGTTGGGGATCCCATTGTCCGCCATCCACGCGGCTTTGAGCATGAGCAAGCGACCCGCTTCCCATTCCGCCTCCATACGGATGAGCTCGGCCTCCACGGCGCGCTTGGCGAAGAGGGACCCTTGGTAGCGAACTTCGATACCCTCCCGGGCGAGGAGCTCGCGCGCATGCTCGAGCGCCGCACGCGCGACACCGACCCCCATAGCCGCCACGACCGGCCGGGTGTTATCGAACGTCTGCATGACACCGCTGAATCCCTTCTTCGTGTCGATGTCAGCGGTACCGAGGAGGTTCTCCTTCGGGATGCGGCAGTCTGTGAGAGTGATGCTAGCCGTGTCCGACGCACGGATACCCATCTTTTTGTCTAGGCGGACAACCTCCATCCCCGGCGTCCCGCGCGGCACGACGAACGACTTGATCGCGGCCCGCCCGAGATTCCGATCGAGCGTCGCCCAAACGACCACCGAATCAGCCCGACTCCCCGCAGTGACGTAAATCTTCTCGCCGTCGAGCACCCACTCATCGCCATCGAGACGAGCAGTGGTGCGGATATTGGCCGAATCCGACCCCGCGCCGGGTTCGGTGATCGCCATAGCTGCCCAAGCGCCCTTGAAGCGCTTCTTTTGCTCGGCGTCTGCCACAGCGGTGATCGCTGCGTTGCCCAGGCCCTGACGCGGAATGGAAAGCGCTAGCCCGACGTCGCCCCAGCACAGCTCCGTCATCCCTAGACATGTGGACATGTTGGCGCCATTGCGGACACCTCGATCCGGGCCTTGTCCTTGTTGGAGCGCATCAATACCGGCGCCCTGCCGCCCGCCACCGGCGTTCAGCCCATCCATGAGGGCAGCCAGCAGGTCGAGCTCTTTCGGATAGTCGTGCTCGGCCCGATCGTACTTGCGGGAGATCGGGCGGAACACGTGCTTGGCGACCTGGTGCGCCTGATTGACGACGAGCTTTAGGTTCTTGGGTATCTCCAAATAGATCATCGAATCCCCTACAGCAGCAGGTTGCCGTCCATGACCGCGATGGAACGCAGTTGGCGATACCAAATCTCCACCGGGTGGTCCTTGATGAAACCGGCGCCTCCAAGAAGCTGCACGCCATTGGTTCCGATCTGCATCGCCTTGGCCGAGCAGAGCGTGCGGGCAAGGTACGCCTCGCGTTGGCATTTCATTCCCGCATCGATGCGACCGGCCGCTCGATACACGAGCATGCGCATCGACTCGAGCTCGATGGCGATGTCGGCAATCATGAAGGCGACAGCTTGCCTGTGCGAAATCGGCTCCCCGAATGCGATCCGGTCGTTGCAATACGGTATGGCGTAGTCCAGCAGGGCCTGCGAGGTTCCGACCGCCATGGCGCCCCAAGCGACCCGCCCGCGGTTCACCGCGTCGTAGTAGGCCAGCTTGCCCTCTGCCTTCAGCGCCCCTTCACCGCCGAGCATCGACTCACCCGCCACGCGCACATCGTCGAGCTTCAAGCGACCTAGCCTCGCGGATCGCAGCCCCATTGCGGGTTCTTCAGTCACTTCGACGCCGGCAGCGTCGCCTTCCACCAGGAAGAAGCGAGGACCCGCCTTGGGAACCTCGGCTGCCACCAAGAACCACTTCGCGCGATCCGCCGACGCCACCATCGATTTCTCTCCGCGGAGCACGTAGTCGGAGCCTCGTTTCTTGGCCGTCGTTCGCAAGGTGCCCGGATCGAAAAGCGGTTGCGGCTCTACGACGGCGACGCTCGCGACCATCGTGTCGCCCTCCAAGAGCGCGGGGAGCAAGCGAGCCCGCTGCTGCTCGTCCCCCCAATGAACGAGCGCGTTGACAAAAGACAAGGGCGAGAGAGCCGCATACGCCAGGCCCATGTCGCCTCGCGCAAGATCCTCTGCGATGAGCATCTGAGACACCGCCGACACCTGCTCGGCCGCCCCGCCCATCTCCTCGGGCACCAACATCGCCATCGCACCGAGCTCGCTGAATGTGTCGAGAAAGTCATCGGGTGGAGCGGATCGATCGTCGGCCTCTCGCGCGGCGGGCTTCATCACATCGTCGGCAAATCGCCGAAGCGTGTCCCGCATGAGCTGCTGCTCCTCGCTCAAGCTCAGATCGAACTTCATCGACCTGCGTGGGCGGTCACCGGAACCTCTGGGCGCGAGCCGCCTCGCTGCCTTCGCGGCAGCCTCGGACGCGCGCTTGGCGCCTTCGTATACGAGCTGTTGGGCCCGCTCTTCGAGTCCGAGGCGCTCGACCAGAGGCGAGTCCGCGATGCGATTGAGCACGCGCAAACCACCCCCCATCACCTCGTTGATGATCTTCTCGTTGTCCACCAAACGATGCTGCGCTCCAGTGGAATGAAGGTCAATGCGCCATCCGCAAGGGCGCAGCCCGCCCCTGCACCTCTACGCGGCTCACCCGCGGGGCCGGGCAGGCGTTCCAGCGTCGTCCAATCGTACGCGTGTATGATGCCGCGATGGTCAGTGAGCTCGACAAGGTGCTCGTCGCGCGGTCTCCCTCGACACGGGCGTTCAGAACACGCCGCTCGCGATCGCGGTGATCCTCGCGACGTTTCCGGACGCCGACCAAGACGCCCTTCTGAAACTACCGTTTCTCTACGCAATGACGGCCCTTTGCGTAGGCACCGTCGCCACACTGACCTACAGACGCTTTCCTTCCGCTTGAACTCGGGCCCGGCACGGACGAAATTGTCGTCATGGGGTTTAGAATCTTCTTGGTCTGTGCGGTCCTGTTGGGGGCGTGTGGGGAATCTGCAAGTAGCGCGGGAACCGGTGGCGACGGCGGCACGGGAGGCACGGCGGGCTCCGGCGGCGATGGCGGGTCCGGTGGTGGAGGTGTCGTCTCCGACCTCGATGTGACCCCTCTCATCTCCGGTCTCGACAAGCCTTGGGATATCGCCTGGCTTCCCAACGGGACCGTATTGGTGACCGAGAGACCCGGCCGGCTCAATGTGTATGTGGACGGTGTCGACGCCCAGCCGTTCACCGTCACGCCCGATGATGTGGTCGCAAGCGGCGAAGGCGGCATGCTCGGCCTCGAAGTCGATCCCGCCTTTGCAACCAACGGTTACGTCTATGTGTGCATGGCCTCGAGAATCGACGGAGCCACCGATGTGCGTTTGGTGCGGTTCACGCTCCGAACGCCCAACGGCAACGAAGTGCTGGACCGCGCGGAGATCGTGACCGGCATGCCGTACAGCTCGGGAAGACACAGCGGTTGTCGGCCCCGCTTTGGTCCTGATGGTTATCTGTGGGTGGGCACCGGCGACGCAGCGATTGGCAGCACGCCCCAAGACGACAGCTCGCTCGGCGGCAAAGTGCTGCGCGTCGATCGAGACGGTGACGCCGCGCCCGACAATCCCGGTGGGCACCGCTGGTTCTCAAAGGGGCATCGCAATGTTCAGGGCATAGCGTTTCGCTCTCGGGACAACCTCGGCGCGTCGGCGGAGCACGGACCATCGGTGGACGATGAAATCAATCTACTGGTGGCGGGCAACTTCGGCTGGGACCCCGGACCGGGTCCCGCCTACAACGAATCGGTTCCGATGACTGACGTCACCAAGTTTCCCAGTGCGGTCGAGGCGATTTGGTCGAGCGGCTCCCCGACAATCGCACCATCAGGCGCGACCTTCATCGAAGGAAACGCCTGGGGCAACTGGAACGGCGTGCTGGCCGTGGGGACCTTGGCCGGGGAGCACTTACATATCTACTTCGTGGCTCCCGACGGCGAAGTGACCGACGAGCTTCGCGTGATCGAAGATAGGGGACGCCTTCGCTCGCCAAGACAAGGGCCGGACGGCCTCTTGTACATCACGGATGACGGCGGGGGCTCTGGCGGCGAAGTGCTCCAAGTGACCCCGGTGCTGTCGCCCCAGCCCTAGGACTCGAGCAAGCGACCGACGCGCCGGTACTTGCCCTCGAACATCTCGATCCACTCTTCGAGCTTGTCGAGCTCGTCCGGGTCGAGCCCCTCGATGTCGCCGGTGAAGAGGTCTTCGTCGAACGAAACTGTTTCGTTCGAC
>JBGUEF010000322.1:0-4119 GCA_041821485.1 Deltaproteobacteria bacterium | reverse complement strand
ATTCGTCCGTCCTTCATCGGCAACTTCACGACGATGAACCGGCTCCACGCCAACGCTCGATTCACCCTGTCCGGTGCGCTTCAGCTGGGCCTCACCGCTTCGGTGTCGTTCGACAAGTCGGGCCTCGCGCTCAGCCCCGATGGGACGCTGCTCGACCCGAACGAGCCATACCGGCAAGACATTCGCGTCTACGCTGGCATCTTCGGCGAATACCGGTTCAAGGCCTGGCTCGCCTTGTTCGCCCAGGTCGGGTATCTGGCGGACTTCACCGACTTCCAGTACTTCGGGACGGATCCGCTGCTCGATCCCGCCGCGGGCTATCAGAGGTTTGATGCATGGCTTGGTCTCCGCGTCTTCTACTAAGCACGAGTCTTCTATTGCTGGCGTTCGCTTCCTCCGCTTGCAGCAAGCGCGGGGTGCAAGCGACTGAGGTGCCGCCTCCGGCGCTCGATGACACGACGCTCGGCCCAGGTGACGCGCTCACCGTGCGTGTCTACGGAGAGGAGGAGATGACGGGCAACCACCAAGTGGCCCCCGACGGTACCATCAACTTCCCGCTGCTCGGCGCCGTCCAGGTCAACGGCCTCGAGCCAACGGAAGTGGCAGAGAAAATCCAAACCGAGCTCCGGACCCGGGACTTGATGCGCAGTCCGCACGTGTCGGTCTACGTCGACGAGTATGCATCCAAGCGCGTCAGCGTGGTGGGCGCTGTGGCCAATCCGGGTACGTTTCCCCTCGAACCCGGCATGACCGTCGTGCAAGCGATCAGCATGGCGGGAGGCTTCTCGTCACTGGCCGATCGCGATGGGACGGTCGTCACACGGCGGATAGACAAAGAGATCATCCGGTATCGAGTCCCCGTCTTGCGCGTCAGCAAAGGCCAGGCCGAAGACATCGAAGTCGCCGCGGGGGACATCATCTTCGTCCCCGAGCGCCTGTTCTAGCCGCTCAGAGGCTCCAGTAGCGCAGGTCGCTTCGGAGCTCGTCCGCGCAGATCAACGACTTCACGTCGATGAATAGGCCGCCCTCGCGAACACTGCCGACGATACGGTCGAGTTGATCGAGAGACGCCCGGTGGGGGACCGCAAGGATGACACCGTCGAGGTCGCTCAGCGCGTCGAAGGGTCGAAGCTCGATCCCGTACTCGCGGAGGGCTTCCTCGCGAGAGGCCATCGGATCGTGGACGATCGGTTCGACGCCGTACTCGCGCAACTCATTGATGATGTCCGGCACCCGGCTATTCCTCAGATCGGGCACGTTCTCTTTGAACGTCAGCCCAATCACGCCGATGCGGGCGCCCTTGATCGCGCGGTCCTGTTCACGAAGCAGCTTGATGGTTCGCTGCGCCACGTAGCGGCCCATGTCATCGTTGATCCGTCGACCCGCGAGAATCACCTCGGGATGGTATCCAAGCGCCTCGGCTTTCGCGGTCAAGTAGTACGGGTCGACCCCGATGCAATGCCCCCCGACCAGGCCGGGGGTGAACGGCAAGAAATTCCATTTGGTTCCGGCCGCGTCGAGCACGTCTCGCGTGCGAATGCCCATGCGATCGAAGATCAGCGCCAGCTCGTTCATCAACGCGATGTTCAGGTCGCGTTGGGTGTTCTCGATGACCTTCGCCGCCTCGGCGACTTTGATCGAAGACGCGCGATGAACACCGGCATCGACCACGGCCTCGTAAGCTTGGGCCACGCGAGCGAGCGCCTCGGCATCTTCGCCCGAAACGACCTTGATGATCTTCTCGAAAGTGTGGAGCTTGTCACCTGGGTTGATGCGCTCCGGCGAATAGCCCAACTTGAAGTCTTGCGATTGGCGCAGGCCCGACGTTTCCGCGAGGAGCGGCCCACATTGCTCCTCGGTCACCCCAGGGTAGACCGTCGACTCGTAGACGACCATAGCTCCCGGAGCGAGCGCGGTTCCGACGACCCGAGTCGCGGCGAGGAGCGGACCGAGATCCGGCCGCCGATCGGAGTCGATTGGGGTTGGCACCGCAACGACGAAGAACGTGCACCCACGGAGATCGGCGGGGTCACACGTGAGCTTCAAAGTACTCTCCTGGAGCTCGGAACGCGTCACCTCGCCAGTCCAATCCTCGTTCGCCACGAGTGAGCTCACGCGGCGCTCGGAGATGTCGAAGCCAACCGTACCTTCGAACTTTCGCGCGAAGGCCAACGCCACGGGGAGACCCACATACCCGAGGCCGATGACTGCGACCCGCTCGCTCACGGCAGTTGCGCCTGGTTGCGGAACCATTCGGTGGTGGCCGTCAGACCTCGCTCGAGGGGGGTCGGTTCTCCGAGAATCGAAACCATGACTGCCGGATCGAGAACGGACCGCTCGAGGTCTCCGGGACGGTGTGGCCCGTCATCGACGACGGCTGGTTTGCCGACGAGGCCGACGAGCCGCTCGGCAAGCATCCGAGTCGTGGTCGCGACTCCGCTCGCAATGTTGATCGTGCGACCGTCGAGCGCGCCGTCGAATGCCGCAAGGTTGGCGCGAACCGAGTCGCCGACGTAGACGTAGTCGCGTACGCAGCCGTCGTCTCCGGCCTGTGAACGGGCGTTGACTTGAATCGGCTCGCCGCGAAGCAATCGCTGGAGGAAGATCGAGACGACCCCTGCCTCGCCGTGAGGATCCTGACGCGGCCCGTAGACGTTGGCGTAGCGGAGGATTGTGTACCGCAGCCCAGAAGCCTGGCCGAAGGCGCGCAGGTAGAGCTCGAAGCTGGCCTTGCTGCAAGCGTAGGGACTCAACGGCAACGCGGGCCAGTCTTCACCGGCGGTTTGTCCCTCCGGAACCTCGCCGTACAGGGCCCCCCCTGTGCTCGAGAAGATCAGCCGGCTGTCACACTCCAACGCCACGCTGGCCACGTTGAGGGAGCCCAGGATGTTGACGTCGGCGTCCAGCAAGGGCTCGCGCACGCTCACCGTGACACTCGCCTGCGCGGCGTGATGACTGATCGCGTCAGGCTTGAAGTGGATCGCCAGCTCGCGAAACACGTCTCTGTTCCGGATGTCGATTGGATGAAAATCGGCGTTGGGCGGCAGGTTCTCCGTCCGGCCGTTGCTCAGGTCGTCAACGACCAGAACCTCGTGACCGGCCTCAACGGCGGCTTCTGCGACATGGCTCCCAATGAAGCCGGCGCCTCCAGTGACCAGAATCTTCACACATTCTCCATGGGTTTGGGCTCTCGAAACGATTGCTTCTGCTGCGAGGGAGGCTCGCTGTCCACGCTGTCGTTTCCATATTCGGGCACGAGCTGCGTCAGTGCTCCACGTATCGCCGACGGGTTGGAAGCCTTGCACAGCGCATCGAGGGTCTCTAGTTGCGCGCGAAGCGTCGGAAGATGCGGCGGGTCGTAGGTCCCGTTGAAGATCTTCGGGTGGGTCGTTCGCTCGATGCCTTCGGCGATCGTCGAGAGCTCTTCAAACAGCTTCTCCCCGGGTCGAATGCCGGTAAAGCGAATCTCGATGTCCTTGTCGGGCTCGAGCCCGCTCAGCCGGATCAGGTCATGGGCGAGGTCGATGATGCGCACCGGCTGCCCCATGTCCAAAATGAAAGTCTCGCCGCCGCGGCTCAGGGCTGCCGCTTGGATCACCAACTGCACCGCTTCCGGAATCGTCATGAAGTATCGCGTCATGTCGGGATGGGTCACGGTGATCGGGCCGCCGTCTTGAATCTGCCGCCGGAAGATCGGGATGACGCTTCCCGCGGAGCCGAGCACGTTACCGAAACGCACAGTGGCGAAATCGGTGGCGCTTTGGGGCGATAGCGCCTGGACGTAGAGCTCCGCTGCTCGCTTGGTCGCGCCCATCACGGATGTGGGGTTCACCGCCTTGTCGGTCGATATCATCACGAAGCGCTCGACGGCGAGGCTGTCCGCCAGATCAGCGACCACTTGCGTGCCGAGAACGTTGTTCTTCACGGCCTCCGCCGGATTCCATTCCATCATCGGCACGTGCTTGTGAGCAGCCGCGTGAAAAACCACCGTGGGCCTGTGCTCGCGGAACACGCTGGTGATGCGGGGTACGTCGGTGATATCGGCCATGCACGGAACGACCTCGACATCTGAGAAGCGGCCGCAAAGCTCCGAATGAATCTCAAACAGATTGTTCTCCG
>JBGUEF010000321.1:0-4131 GCA_041821485.1 Deltaproteobacteria bacterium | reverse complement strand
GCGACGAAGGCCTTTGGAACGCGTTCATGTCCAGGCTTTCGAGCGCCATCGCCGACTACCTGATCGCGCAGATCGACGCCGGCGCGCAGGCCGTTCAGCTCTTCGACAGCTGGGTCGGATGTCTCTCGCCTTCCGACTACCGGCGCTACGTCATGCCGCACACCAAAGCGATCTTCGACAAGCTTCCGAAGGACACCCCGGCGATCCACTTCGGCACCGGGAACCCCGAGCTCTATCCCGCGATGAAAGAGGCGGGCGGCGACGTGATCGGCATCGACTGGCGCATCTCGCTCGATGACGCCTGGTCGGTGCTCGGCAACGATGTTGCTTTGCAGGGCAACATGGATCCTGCGGCGCTTCTGGCCTCGACCGACGTCATGCGCGCTCGCGCTTCCGAGGTGCTCGAGAGCGCCGCAGGCCGTCCGGGGCACATCTTCAATTTAGGTCACGGCATCATGCCGCAGGCCACGCCGGCTCAGGCGCGGGCCCTCGTCGACCACGTGCACGAAGCCAGCCATCGCAGCGTCTGAAGGACGCGCGCAGTCAACTAGTCGTTGCGCACCCCGATGAAGTGGAAGGTGAGCGCGAAGGTACCCGCCAGTTGCTGACCGCTGACCCACGAGTCTTGACGGCCGGCTGTAGTGTCGCCCCTCACCGACAGGCCGATGTAGGACCAATCGAAGTTCGCGGCGAAAGACATCCAACGAACGATCGGGATGCGAAGCCCCACACCAAACGTGGTGTCGACCCCGCCACTGTCAAAGTTGGTGAGCCCCCACGGGTTGCCGCCGAACATCTGGGCGAAACCGATATCCACGCGGAACATGATGTGCACGTACGGGATGCGGATGGTGGGCTGGAACTCGACGCCCGTCTTCATCAGCTTGTACTCGTTGTAGTCGGCCTGCCGGTAGTACCAACCCAAGAAGAACCCTCCACCAAAGCCTGTGCCAAGTGAGAAGCCCCACTGCGGTGCTTTCTCCTTGGGCGCGCCCCCGGGTGCTCCTGTTCCCAAGCTGAGCGCTCCGAACTGATCGGGATCGTACGACGAAATACCTACGACGCCTTCGATCCAGAGCCAGCCTTTCACCTTCTTGTAGTAGGGGCTTCTCTTCTCCTCTTCGGGAGGATTGGCTGGCGCAGGGTCAGCCGGCGCGGTCTCGGCGGGTACCGGCTCCGATGCAGCTGCGGGCTCGGTCGCTGCGCCTGCCTCTTCCTGCGCCGAGGCGTTTGCGCTGAATAGCAACAGCGCGCTCATCATGGCCACTAGGTACTTCATCAGTTCTCTCCCCATCTCGAGTCGCCTTGGCCCGCCTCAACACGGTAGGCGCCCTCGAACCAGTTGCCCGCGTCGACCAGCTTGCAGCGCGCCGAGCAGAACGGGAAGTTCTTGGCGCGATTGGAAAGCTCCTTCTTGCAAATCCGACAGCGTGCGGCTTTCATTGGGGCGACGATAGCACAGGAGAAGCAAGTGTCGTGAAGCCAGATCCGCCACGGGAAGCATTCGGGCAGCTGCGCAAAATTTTCGGCTCGACCTCGGGGTTTGAGGCCATGGTGTCGGGCAACCGCGTGACCTTGCTCCACGACGGAGAGCAGGCGTTCCCTGCGATGCTTGAAGCCATCGCCAAGGCGGAGCGGGACATCCTCCTCGAGATGTACTGGTTTGCCTCCGACCGGGTAGGTCGCCAGTTCACCGATGCCCTGGTTTCCAAGGCAGAAGCCGGCGTGCAAGTGCGCCTGATTTACGACGCGGTCGGAAGTATTCAGAGCGATGGCCGGATGTTTGCCCGTTTGCGTGACGCAGGCTGCGAGGTCCTGGAGTACAATCCCATTGCCCCGTGGCGTGCGCGCTTTCGCATTGGCGTCGTGAACAATCGCGACCATCGCAAGTTGCTGATCGTCGATCGGAAAGTGGGCTTCACCGGTGGCGTGAATCTAGGCGACGAGTGGGCTCCCGAGGGCGCTGGTGGGGCAGGTTGGCGAGACGACACCGTGCGGATCGAGGGGCCAGCCGTCGAGCAGATGTGTGACATCTTCGACTATGGTTGGCTGCGCATCGTCGAGCCGCAGACCGTGGTTCGACCTCGGCTTCGGCCCCCCGTCGATAGCGGCGATGGTCAAGGCAGCCGGGTTCGCGTCTTGGCCAACCACTATTTCCGCGAGCGTCGCGCGATCCGGCAGGCCTATCTCCGCCGAATAGAGAACGCCCAACGGTCGGTCTGTATCACCAACAGCTATTTCGTCCCGGATGGGCAGATCCGCCGCGTGCTTGGGCGGGCCGTCAACCGCGGCGCCGAGGTTCGCGTGATTGTCCCCGGCAAGAGCGACGTCCCCGTCGTGCGGCACGCTGCCCGCAAGCTCTACGGTCGACTGCTTGAAGCGGGGATCCAGCTCTACGAGTGGCAGGGCTCGATCCTCCACTCCAAGACCGCGGTCATCGACGGACGCTGGTGCACGGTGGGTACGTACAACCTCGACTCCCGGTCGCTGCGCTTCAATCTCGAGGTCGTTGCGGCAGTCGAAGATGCGGCAGTTGCGGGCGCCATGGAAGACCGCTTCAACGAAGACCTCGAGCACACCAGACCGGTCTCTTTTGAGGAATGGAGGCGTCGCCCCCTGCACGTGCGGATGCTAGACGACTTCTTCTACCGTTTTCACCGGCTGCTGTGACGTGGATCGAAAGCCTCAACACACCTACGTAGACCCGCTCGATGCGATTTGGCTGACCGTCGCCAACCGAATCGGCTTCCGAGTCGAACGCTCCCCGGAGGTGTTCGCATCCACGGATGGGAAGGGCATCATGACCATCGGCGCCCCGAGCACCCTCGACCCCGACGACTGTCTGGCGCAGATGATCCTTCACGAGCTGTGCCACTCGTTGATCGAAGGGGAGGGGAGTATCGGCGTGCCGGATTTCGGTCTCGATAACGAGAGCGAGCGGGATGTGGTGCGAGAGCATGCCTGTCTTCGGCTGCAGGCCTGGCTCTCCGGCAAGTACGGCCTTCGTGGAGCCCTGGCTCCTACGACCGACTTCCGGACTTACTATGACGAGCTGCCAGAGGATCCCTTTGCAGATGAGGGGGATCCGGCCACTGGAGCGGCGAAGCTAGGGGCGGCTCGGTCGGAGAAGGCGCCATGGGCGCCACACCTCCCGGAGGGGTTGGAGGCGACGGCGAAGATCCTCGAGGTTGTCAGCCAGTTCGAAGCCGCCGACCCCAACGCGCCAAACCCGCCTATCTGGTCGAAATTGAAGCGATAAGTCACTGACACTGACGCTGACGCTGGCACTGACGCTGGCACTGACGCTGACACGGACTCGGCCCCGGACTCCCGGCCCCGGACTCCGAACCGGCCCCGGCCCCGGAACCCACACCGGCCCCTCCCGCGCCTGGCACCGCCCGGCCCCCATGGTATAGCTCCGCCGCTTCAACTGAGGCCGGAGGCCCCCGAGGGCCCCCGAAACTATTCACATCCTCCGGCTCGATCAGACGTTCCGGTGCTCCTTTGGGAGTTGTTCGTCTGGGGGGATGGCAGTTCAACCGAAAGGAGAAATGAGCGATGAACGAAACTACCCACGAGACCCAGGAAGCGCCCGAGTTGGCAGCGCTGGGAAGCCCCGATGTTGCATCGGGTGATCTACCGATTGGCCTCCGAGCCCTCATCGACGCCGGCGTGCACTTTGGTCATCAGACCAAACGTTGGAACCCGCGGATGCGCCCCTACATCTACGGCGCCCGCAACGGGATCCACATCATCGACCTCGACCAGACCGCGGAGCTCTTCAAGCGCGCCTACGCGTTCATCACCGATACGGTTGGACGAGGTGGGCACGTGCTCTTCGTCGGCACCAAGCGTCAGGCGGCAGAGGTCGTCCGTGAAGAAGCTGAGCGTGCCGGTCAGTTCTACGCCACGGGCCGTTGGCTCGGCGGCACGCTGACCAACTACCGCACGATGAAGGGTGGCATCGACCGGCTCCGCGATATCGAGCAGCAGGTCGAAGACGGCACCATCGACGCTCTGCGCAAGAAGGAAGCGCTGTCGATTCGCCGCGAGGGCGAGAAGCTCGAGAAGTATCTGGGCGGCATCAAGATGATGAACGGACTGCCGTCCGCGCTCTTCGTCGTCGACCCG
>JBGUEF010000320.1:0-4169 GCA_041821485.1 Deltaproteobacteria bacterium | reverse complement strand
GTCAGTGACAGAGCCAGAGTCAGCGCCAGAGTCAGTGACAGAGCCAGAGTCAGCGCCAGAGTCAGCGCCAGAGTCAGCGCCAGAGTCGGAGTCAGTGACAGAGCCAGAGTCAGCGCCAGAGTCGGTATCGGTGTCGCTGCCGGAGTTCGCGCCGGTGTCGGCGACTGGGTCCTATCAGTCTCCCTATTCCTCGCCCTCCACTCCCCCTCCCTCTGAGATTGAAGATGCCGTGTTCGAGGAGCGGCCGCGGCTGGTCTCGCGGTCTGGGGCGCGGCCGAGCACGCCGCCTCCGGCCTACTTCGAGGATGATGACGACATTCCAGGTCTGCCGGGGCGTGGTTGGACGCCTCTGCGGTGGCTCTTGCTGATCGTGGTCGTGGGCGGGTTGACCTTGCTGGTCACACAGCGGGATCGCGTCGCTCGCTTGGTCGGTATTGGCAGCGACCCTGCCCTGATCGCAGCAGGGGTCGCCGAGGGTGACGCCGGCCTCGCCGAAGGGCATCCGCAGGCCTATGCAAGTGCGATCGAGGCGTATGGTCGATCGGTCGAAGCCGGGGGCGACCGCGACCCGGAAATTCTGGCCCGGCTCTCCACGGCGTACGCGCTCGCTGCGCAGGCGCAGATCGACAACGGGGCAACAGGCGAAAGCATCCGGAGCCTCTCCGCAGCAGCGCTGGAGACCGCGCAACGGGCCGTAGAGGTCGAGTCGCGGGACCTGAACGCGAAGCTTGCCATTGCCGACGCGCTCCGACTGAGCGGGGACAACGACGAAGCGCGCAAGGTGTTGGAAGAGGCGCGTGCCATGTCGTTCAGCCGAACCGCGGAGTTCTTCCGCATCGATTCGAGGCTGAGCGCGGCCGAGGCCGGGGGCGGTCTGGAAAATGGGCTGCGAAGCGCAAAGCAGGCAGCGGAGCTGGAGCCCGACGGAGTGCCGTACCTGCTGCTGTTGGCTCGTGCCGAACGCGCCGCAGGCGATGGCGCCGACGCCCGTATCGCGTTGGAGACCATCCTCGCGAACCATCCGGATCATCCGGTGGCCACACAGCTACTGGCGGAGCTCGAGGCTGTTGATGCGGTGGCGGATGCTGGGGTTGAGGTGGATGCCGGGGTCGAGGGGGCAGCGGCAGAGGCAGCGGCAGAGGCAGCGGCAGAGCCAGCGGCAGAGGCAGCGGCAGAGGCAGAGCCAGCGGCAGAGCCAGCGGCAGAGGCAGAGGCAGAGGCAGAGGCAGAGCCAGCGGCAGAGCCAGAGCCAGGGCCGGAGGCAGAGCCGGGGGCAGAGCCAGAGGCGACGGAGAAGCCAGTGTCTGGGGCGGTGTCGGCGAAAGCGGCTGCCCGGGAGCGGAAGGCTCCCGCTAAGAAGCGGAGCGCTCCGAAGAAGCCCGCGTATGACGAGTATGACCAGCTCGCGAAGGCGGCCGGAGATGACGCGTTCGTCGATGGGCGGCCGCCCGTGCGTGACTATGAATGGTACATGCGGCAGGGGCGCGCCGAGCTCGCCGGCGGAAACTATTCCCGTGCTCGCGCGTTGTTCGATAGTGCTCTAGAGGCGCGTCCCGGGTCGGCCGAAGCGATGGACGGCCTCGGCCATGTGTCCTTGCGCATCGAGGATTTCGACTCGGCCCTGCGCTATTTCCGTGTGGCGGCCCAGCGCGGACATCCCGACGGTTATTTCAACCTGGGGAAAACCTATGAGCGACTCGGGCGGGATGAAGAAGCCGTCTCGGCGTATTACACTTATGTGAAGAGGCGTCCGTCAGGCACCCATGCTGCCGCCGCCAGAGCAGCGATCAAGAAATTGGAACCCTACGCGAAGCTTCCTCCTGAACCCGAACCCGAACCCGATCCGGAGCCAGCGCCCGATCCGGAGCCAGCGCCAGACCCGGCGCCTCAGCCCGAGCCTGAATCCGGGGCGGAGTCAGAACCGGCCACACCATGAAACACACCGTGCGTCGTTCCGCACTTACCATTCTCGCGATTCTCGGCCTCCTAGCCACCGCCTCGTGTAGCGAAGAAAAGGAAGCCCCCGATGGACCGGTGGTTCGGGAGCTTCGCCTTCTCCAAACCCTGCCGGACGGCGCGGAGCACGATCCCTTCTCCCGCCCGCAGCCAACGCTCTACGACGCCCTCACCCGTATTTGGGATGCGACGGAGGATGAGAACGTCAAAGGGCTCTTCGTGCGGGTTGGACCCTTGCAGGGCGCCTGGGGCAGCGTTGGAGATCTGGCGGACGCGCTCGGCGAGTTTCGCGCGGAGAATCGCCCCGTCCACTGTCATTTCGAGGCGACGGACAACGTCGGCTACCTGCTTCTCGCATCCGCCTGTGACCGGATCAGCATGTCTCCGGCCGGCAATCTCGATCTCATCGGTCCGGCAGCAGTGATGATCTACGCGCGCACTTTTCTAGAGAAGGTGGGCGTTGAAGCGGAAATCATCCACATGGGCCGATACAAGGGCGCCGGCGACATGTTCATCCGGGATGACATGCCCCCGGAGGCCAAGGCCTCGATGGACGCGATCCTGGACGACCTCTATGGCGCTCTCATCGAAGCTACCAACGCACGGACCGAGGGGGACACCCGCAAGTCCAAAGCCCTGATCGACGGCGGTCCCTACGCTTCGGCGGCGGCCGCGGAGGCAGGTCTCGTCGATTCGGTGAGCTTCCTTCGCGATTCGCGCGAGGAGATCAAGAAGGCCGCCGGCGTCGACACCATTCGCCGAACGCGCATGCTACCCAAGCAAGAGCAGCTCACCCTCGGCCAGTTCCTGAACTTGCTCAGCGGCGACACCGAGAAGGCGGAGGCGGGTGGTGAGCGCGTTGCCCTGGTGTTTGTGAACGGCAACATAACCGATGGCGAGTCCAGCTCGACGGGTGACGCGGTTTCGGGACCCTTCGTGCGAGCGATGGAGCGGCTCGAGAATGACGACAACGTCAAGGCCGTCGTCATGCGCATCAATTCGCCCGGCGGCTCGGCCCTTGCCAGCGACCGGATGTGGGATGCGGCACGCCGCCTCGGCGAGGCCAAGCCGCTGATCGCGAGCGTCGGAGACATGGCGGCGAGCGGTGGCTACTACATCGCATCCGCGGCCGATGAAATTCTCGCCCACCCCAATAGCCTCGTCGGATCGATTGGCGTCGTCGGCGGGAAGTTCAACTTCGCAGGCCTCGCCGAGAACATCGGCGTGAACACCTACATCCTGCAGCGTGGAAAGCGCGCGGCCTGGTCAACCCCGGTGCGCGGGTTGAAGCCCACCGAGCGGCAAGCGTTTGAAACCCTCCTGCGCGGCACCTACGACCGCTTCATCGATCGGGTCGCGGTCGGTCGGAAGATGGAGCGCGAGGCGGTGCTGGCAGCCGCGGAGGGCCGCGTGATGACGGCCCAAGACGGCAAGGAGCTCGGCCTCATCGATGAGATGGCCGGCCTGAGCGAAGCGCTCATCAGGGCCCGCGCGGCCGCAGGCTTAGGACCCGACGCGCCGGTCGAGCTCTGGCCCTCGAGCAAGGGCATGATCGACGCGATCAACGATCTACTGAGCGGCAATGGGGACGACGAGGTGCAGACCCTGCAGCGTCGGTGGCTGCGGCAGCACCCCCTGGCGGCTTCGCTTCCACTCGAGTCATGGGCCGAGGTCCTTCGCGTGCTTTCACAGGAGCACGTGGCGCTGGTTCCACCGTACTTCTTTACGCTGCGCTAACTCACGGCGTCGTGGGCGGCGGAACTACGATCGATGCGCAGCCGGGCGATCCGTCCTGCCCGGGCAGGCACTGTTCCAGGAACAGCTCGGGCGTGCATTCGGGCAGCGTCAAGCATCCCTCGCAGATATCGACCGGCCAACGGAAGGGCGCGGACCGCTGACTGAATCCGCCAAAGGTGGTACCTCCGGCGCGAATCGAGAGGATGACTGAGGGAATTCCGGCTAGCGCGCTCTGGTAAGATGCGGGAATGCCGAGCGCGGCTGCGACTTCTTCTGACGGGCCGGCACCCTCGGTCGCCTCGAGGACCGCGCTGGTGTCGACTCGGTACGGATTGACCAACTCCTCGGGGAGCGTGGGCAAGGAGCCGTCGGGAAGCAGGATGGTGATGTCGAAGTTATCGACCTGGAGGTTGTTCTGCTCCCCCTGGAACTCGAGCGCGTTGCTGACGAGATAGCTCTGGAGCAATGGCGCGATG
>JBGUEF010000319.1:0-4181 GCA_041821485.1 Deltaproteobacteria bacterium | reverse complement strand
CTGGGGACCGCGTGTCGACACGCGACTGCCACCTACGAATCACGATCTCGACACCGGGGCGCCGCAAAGCTGTCACGCTTGTTCCGCAAGCTCCGAGCGATGATGGCAGTAGATCGTTGCGTCGTTGCTGGTGACAACTCTCTGTTCACGGCGCTCAGTCAGTCCCTAGGTCCCAGTGGCCCCGACCTCGAGTCCGCGCCGGATGGCGAAAGCGCCATCCGTCTTCTGTCCAAGCAGGGAGTCGCCGTCTTGGTCGTCGAAGACCAGCTGGCCGACATGCGTGCGACCGATGTCCTCAAACGGGTCCGACAACGACCCGAGACGCGGAGCAAGCCCGTCATCTTGGTTTCCGGGCAAGATAGCGAAATCGATCGCGTCCTCGCGTTCGAGCTCGGTGCGGATGATTTCGTGGCGAAGCCTTACAGTCCACGCGAGCTCGCGCTCCGTTTACGAGCCGTTCTTCGGCGCGCTCACGCTCAGGCCGGGCAACCCGTCAACCGGTTCCAGGTCGATCGACTCGGCATCGACGTGCCGGGGCACGAGGTGACGGCCGACGGCGACGTCGTCGCTCTCACGGCTTTGGAGTTCAAGCTCCTCGTCGATCTCGCCCGTCACCGGGGATTGGTGCGTAGCCGAGAGAAACTACTGGAGGCGGTCTGGCATCACGCAGGCACGCTCGAAACGCGAACGGTCGACACCCACGTCAAACGGCTTCGGGAGAAGCTCGGGGACGTCGGACGCCTGATCGAAACCGTGCGCGGGGTTGGGTACCGCCTGAAGTGAGCAACTAGTGTTTAGCGATTTCGACAAGAAGAAGAAGGAGTCCACCGAAGAAAGAGGACGCATCGGCCTTTCGTTGGCCGTGTCGTCGGTGGTCTACGTCGTTGCTGCAGCAGGAGTTGCCGCAGCGGTCGCCACGGCAAAAGTCGTGGTGGATCGGCAGGAGCGAGATGTCGAGATCCAGTTTGCCGCTGCGCCAACTGCGCCCAAGCAGGAGCAGCCGAAGCCCAAGCCGAAGGTGATCAAGAAGAAGGAAGAGCCCAAGGAAGTCAAAGCCGAGCCTGGACAGAAGCGAGGCCTGAGCGCGCCGCAGGAGATCCCGGACGAGGAGCTTCAAGAGGCAGCCGACGGCCGGCTCGCCGAAGTCGAAGAGATCAACATCGACGACATGATCGGAGGCGGCGGGAGCAAAGGGAAGAAGAAGACCGGCCCTCGCCAGAAGCGTGAGAAGGTCAGTCGCCCGAAGTTCCTCAGCGGATGCCGCGCGCCAGAGATCCCACTCGCCGTTCGCACGAGTGCAGAGACGATTCGCGTGCGCGTCCGGCTCTTGGTGATGCCGGACGGAGTTCCGGCGAAAGCCGAGGTGGAAGAGTCACACGAGCTCATCCCCGATGAGTCGATCATCAACTGCGCATTGGCTCAACGCTTCGAGCCCGCGCGCCTGCCGGACGGCACCGCGGTCCCGTACCCGTACCGGCGTCAGTTCACGTTCAAGCCGTCCAATATCTGAGAGCGAAAGGTACAAGCCATGGAAATCGATTTACTAGAGATGTGGCACACGATGAATCCCATCGTGAAGAGCGCGGTAGTCGTGCTCACGATTCAGGGCATCTGGGGCATCACCGTCACCGTCGACCGGCTGTTGATGCTGTTCATGTCGAAAAGACGGTCCCGCAAATTCGCGAGCGATGTCTCGGAGCCGATGGAGCGCGGCGACGCCAATGCCGTCATGCACATCGCCCAAGATGCCAAGAAGCGAAGCCATCTCGCGCGCTTCATCTTCGAGGGGATCAAGGTCTTCCAGGAGAACTTGGCACTCGGTAACAGCCAGAGCCGCGCCGCTGAGTTCACGCAGCGCAGCCTCGAGCGCAGCGGGGAAAATCTCAGCGCGAACTTGAACAAGGGCATGAGTGTCTTGGCGACGACCGGCTCCACCGCTCCCTTCGTGGGACTGCTAGGAACGGTGTTCGGCATCCTCGGCGCCTTCAAGGTCATTGGCCAGGATGGTGGCGGTGGTCTGAGCACGATCGGTCCGCTGATCGGTGAGGCGCTCTACGTCACGGGGTACGGTCTCATGGTCGCGATTCCGTCCGTGATGCTGTTCAACTGGTTGAGCGGGCTCATCTCGAACTACGAAGCAGGTCTTGCCAACGCTGGCAGCGAGCTGGTCGACCAACTCGAGGCAGGCGCGCTCGGCGGCGATTCCAACGCGATCTTGGATCGCGCGGAGCCGGAAATGAACGGCGACCACGCGGCGCCCGTTCCAGCCGAGTGATTGAAACCATCTAACCGGACAGGCCGATGAGCAGTCTCTCACGAAAGAAGCGCGAAAAAGTAAAGCCGGAGATGAACGTCACACCCCTGGTGGACGTCGTGCTCGTGCTTCTGATCATCTTCATGGTGATCCTGCCCGCTGCCGTGAGCGACCAGAACCTCGAGCTCGCGAAAATGGAGAACCCGGACGAAGAGCGCAAAGGCGAGCCCGAACCCTATGTCCTTTCGATAGACGTCGACGGACGGCTTTATCTAGACGACTACGGAGTGGCCAGGGAACAGCTCGTCGACCATCTCAGAGCGGCGAACGCCGACGATCCGGAAAAGAAGCTCGTACTCCGAGGGGACCACCGACTGACCTACGACAAGGTGCGCGATGTCATGGCCATCGTGCAAGACGTGGGTTTCCCAGGGGTTGCGTTGCGGGCGACGAAAGCGGCTCTGGACGATGCTGCCGCGTTCGCCGAGAGCGTTCGAAAAACCCGACAGGTTGCGAACTAGGAGGCGAATCTCATGGGAATGAACGTCGGCGCCCACGGAGGCAAGAAGGGCCAAGCAAAGCCCGAGATGAACGTCACACCGCTGGTGGACGTGGTTCTTGTTCTGCTGATCATCTTCATGATGATCATGCCGCTGATGCCGGCGCACTTCTGGGTTCACGTGCCGGACAAACCGGATTCGGAAGATGTTGCGCCTCCCGACCCGAACGAGAAGCAGCCGCTGGTGATCAGCGTGAATCCCGAAGGGCACTTCCAGATCAATAAGGAAATCGTCGCGGATGCCGAGTTCTCCGAGAAGCTCAGGCGCGTGTTGATCGCGCGCGGCGAGCGCAAGGTGTTCTTCGACGCGGCGGACAAAGCGCCGTACTCACGCGCGGTGCGCGCGCTCGATATGGCGCGCATCGGTGGGGCCGCACACATCGCAGTCCTCACGGAGGGCATGCACGACTAGCAGCATGTCGAGCTGACGGTCCGTTGCCTCAGCTCGGATCGTTGAAGGAGAGAAATGTCCAGGCTGACTAAAGGAGGGCTTCTCATGGCCCTTCTCATGGGGATTTGTGCGTCGATTCCAGGGGAATTGGGTGCACAGGAGCGTGAAGCGCCGCCGTCGGACGAAAAGCGGCCGGATGAAGAGCCGCCTTCGGACGAAAAGGACGACGTTCCTCCTGCCGAGGAACCCCCCGAAGAGGAACCGCCCAAGGAGATCATCAAGAAGGACGTCGACGGCAAGGAGTGGATCACGCCGGACGTCGGCGCGGCCGAAGAGGAAGCCGAAGAAGACGCGATCGGCGACGTCGATGAAGTCGTCATCGAGTACGGGGCGAGTCCCGACATGGAAGAGGACACGGTCACCGACGCCGAGGGCAAGAAGATCGAAGAGTCGACGGTGCCCGTCGTCTCGAAGACCGTGGAGGTGCAAGACCCCAACAAGCTCGAGGAAGGCGCGGACAAAGAAACCGGCGTGCAGGGCCAGGTCGCGTCCCGTCGGCCGAAGAAGGTTCTGCCGGATGCCCCGGTGCTCGCCAAGGGCAATGAAGACGGCAAGCTCCGCAGCACGATTACCGACGAACGCGGCCGGTATCGGCTCTATCTACCTCCGGGGAAGTACACTCTTCGCTCTTACTACGACCTCTATCACGGCGCGCGTTGGGACGATGTCCAGGTCGCCCGCGGCAAGTTCAAGCGGATCAACTTCATCCTCGATCCCATCTCGGAGAAGGATGCAGGCGTCGAAGAACAAGAGGTGGTCTACCTAGCTGACACCTCCAGTGAGGCCGCCCAGCTCAACATCCGTAAGGAAGCGATTGGCGTTCAGGACTCGATCAGCTCGGAAGAGATCAAACGAGCGGGTGACAGCACGGCTAAGGGCGCCGTCTCACGCGTGGTCGGCGTCACGATCGACGATGG
>JBGUEF010000318.1:0-4192 GCA_041821485.1 Deltaproteobacteria bacterium | reverse complement strand
CATAAAGAACGGACGTAGGACCCAGTATTGCCAGCAGCCTCGAGATTCTCATTCGACGAGGCCGAAGTCTATCACTGGCCGTGCGCCTGACCAGAACCGTTGGGCTCAGGCCGGACGAACATGCGAAAACCAACGCGCTGCCACCAAACCCGGTACTTCTGCTGGGCTGCGTCGCGCTCTTTCTTCGAAGCCCCGGGGTCGTACCCGAAGTATTCCTGTGTGAGGTGTTTGAGCTCGTCGCTGGCGCGCCGCCGAAGACGCTCGTCCGTGTGCATGAGCCCACCGATCAACCATTCGACTCGATGCTGTGGGCTATGCTTGTCGAACCAGGCGGTCCACTTCTTCTTGTGGGTACCGAAGTCTTGGCAACTCAGGCGCACCAGGCTCGCATGGGCGGCGCGGATGACCGCGACCTCCGGACTTTCGAGCGACGAGACGAAGAACTCGAACGAATCCGCGTCGCGCAGCCTGCCAAGCGCTTCGATGGAGGTCACTTGGGGCTGCAGCTTCCGGCCGTCGCGTGCTGAGGCTCGAAGACGCTCGATCAGTTGCATGAACTCGACTTCACAGGCGTAGAGGACACTCAACGCCCGATAGGCAGCAGTACGAGCCCCGGGGTCGGAGTCGAACAGGCGTCGCCCGATGGGCTGCACGAGGTCGGGATGGACGAACTCGGACGCCAGGACGGTCGCATAATAACGGATGTCTGGGTCCCCATCGTCGAGGAGCGGGATCAGATACGGAACCGATCGCTGCCCAAAGGCGACGAACGTCCTCGTGATCGGCGACACGTCCCGACCCGCTGGGATCCGCGCATGGGGCTCGTTACGATCGAACCACAGCTTGCCCGGAAATTCACGAGCCAGGGCTGGGAGCGCGGCTTCGCCGACTGCCAGCAATGGAAGGATCACCATTTCGTCCTCGGGGCCAGCGTCGCGGAGCGCGGCTACCAACTGCTCGACCTCGTCGCCGACGTCGACGATGACGCTTGGAAGTGGCCCGTTGGATGCGGACGGCGGAGGCGCTGGCTCCCAGCGTCGCACGGCGGGGTCGATGTCGGAACTCGGTGGCGCCGAGAATGGCGCGTGCGGACCAAGGGACACGACGTCGTGGGTCATGGCGCTTCCGTCGTTGTCACGCCTCGGGTCCGGAGGCACCGAACGCCGGTGGCGTGTCGGAGCTGGGGCGGGCGCGGGTTGCCAACCAGTTGCTGGCTCGGGAGGGCCAGGCGCCGGTTGCCAACCCGATATTTGGCCCGGGTGGGCGGAGGGGGCCGAATGGTGGGCGGGCGGTGCCGAATGGTGGGCGGGCGGCCGTGCAGGCCGCGACGATGGCCTTCCCAGAATCTCTGGGGGCCTTGGGGGCAGGCTATATCGGGTGGCGTTGAGAAAACCCGATTGAGGCTCTGAGCGCTTGCGCTGAGGCTTCGCTCGATCGGAGTCTCGAAACGTACCCGCGGGAACCGAAGAGCCGATCTGAGGAAGGATGGTCGGCGGAGGCTCCGTATCGGCGATGCCAACCGGCGCTGGGATCGAGGACTCGATTCGCGGATAGGAGCCGGAAATCTCTTTCTTCGGCGGGAGCGAGCTGCGCTTTCCCACCCCTTGAAAGGGGGCGACGTAAGGAATCGAACCGGCGTCAGCGGCGTCCAACCGATCCTTGAGTTGACGCATCCGCGCCGTCATCTCGATGTCGTAGTGGCGAGCCAAGCCCGCCTCGACCCGCACCGAAGAAACGATGCGCTGCACGGGGTCGATCCCGAGCTCGAAGGAGATCTCGCGAAGGGTGGCGTCCGGTAAGGGGCGATCGACGACGAGCACGACAGCATCTTCGGTGCGCGCAACGGGAATCAGCCGGTGCCGCACGGCGAACTCCCGGGGCAGCACACGGATCGTGCTGATCGGCGTTTGCATCACTTCGTCGCGCGTCGCCGGAAGGAGTCCGTAGACCGCCGCGCAGTAAGCGTTCATCTCGTTCTCGCGCAGGCACTCGAGCTCGAGCAGCACCGTGTCGAGATTGCCGCCACGGATGACTTGCTCCTGGATCACTTCTTGGACCCGGTCGACAGGGATCACCTTGTCACGAACCAGGAGAGAGGCGAGAACCGACATATTCCATGCAATGGTGGCGTCGGTTCCGTCGGCATGTCAACGAGCTTGTCACAGCGGCCCGAGCCGGTCCCGGACGATTGTCAGCGCCGCGGGTACGGCCGTTTCGACCCGCAGGACCCAGGTTCCGAGGCTCGCAACGGCAAAACCCGCCTCTTCGAACGACGCGATCTCAGTGTCCGTGAATCCACCTTCGGGCCCCACAGCACACCATACTTGTTCAGGGGTACCATCGAAGCTCAGCGCTCCCTGGGCTCGTGCGCCGAAGAGGACCCCCGCTGCGTCCGAGGGCATTTCGTCCAGCCAGGCGGACCAGAGTTGGGGGCCGTGAATGATGGGGACATCGTTTCGCTCGCACTGAGCGGCGGCTTCACTGGCGATCCGCGTCAGTCGATCGATGCGCGATCGTTCTCGCTCCCGGTCCCATCGGGGGACGGTCCGGTCCGTCTGCATCAACGCCACTTCGTCGACGCCGAGCTCGGTTGCCATGCGCACGCAGTCATCGAGTTTCGAGCCTTTGGGCACCGCCAAGAGCAGCACGACGCGCGCGCGCTTGGTCTCGGCCGCCCGAGGCGTCTCCGCTTGGCACACGACCTCGTCACCGACGAATTCCAGGCGGGCCGGCGCGGCTCGGCCTTTGCCGTCGAAGAGCACGACCTCGTCGCCCTCCCGCATTCGAAGCACCCGAACATGACGGCTCGGCGCCTCCGCGAGGGTGACCGCCCCACCCGCCTCCGGCAGATCAGGCACGTAGAGCCTGCGGACCGTCACGGACTCACCGGCCTCAGCAAACAGGCGCACCATTCGCCCTCTTCGAGGCATTCCTCGAGCCGCATCGGGGCGTAGGCGGCGAGCAGCTCGTCCCGCTCGGCGCGCAGGATACCGCTCAATACCAGCAGACCGCCGGGTGCGATGCGCGCCTGGAGGTGACCAGGCATGTGGACCAGGACCCGCGTTTCGATGTTGGCGAGGACGATGTCGTAGGCGCCTTCAATGTCTGACAACGGACGGGCAGAGACCTCGATGTGCGAAGCGACGCCGTTGATTTCCGCGTTTCGGCGCGCGACGACGACGGCATCCTCATCGATGTCGACGGCCATCGCCGAAGCCGCGCCGAGACGAAGGGCGGCGATCGACAAGACCCCACTACCACAACCCACGTCGAGCACTCGCTCGCCACCGGCAACCTGTTGATCGAGCATCTGCAACACGAGCCTAGTCGTTTCATGGTCGCCGCTACCAAACGCGTTCTCCGGATCGATCGTCAGGACTACATC
Source organism: Deltaproteobacteria bacterium (assembly GCA_041821485.1). Taxonomy (GTDB): domain Bacteria; phylum Myxococcota_A; class Polyangia; order Polyangiales; family Houyiibacteriaceae; genus SG8-38. The sequence goes on along the minus strand of JBGUEF010000318.1, from coordinate 807 downwards.
GCGGGGGGTGCTCTGCACCGCCTCCCACGAGGGATGCAGCAAGAGGCGCTTCCCAATGCGCTGCGCACCAAAGCCGCGGCGCCACTCGGTGGCCCAATCTTCGCCAGGCACGTAGATGATCTCGGCTTCGTACTCCTCGCGGATCTCCTTCAGCGCGTACTGCGCCCCGGCCTCGTCGGGGAACGCTGCGATGACAACGACCTCATCAGGCTCCGACTCGCGCACCAGGGTGGTCTCATCACGCTCTTCGAGGCCAGACGCTCCGAGCTCCCAGAGCCTCAGCTGCGCTAGCTCGAGCTGCTCGGGCCGAACGCGGATAGTCACGAACGGATGGGGCTGCGACTCGGACATCAGACCTCGACCATGCGCGCAGATAGGTAGATCACCAGGAACAGAACCCAGGTGATCGGACCGAGGCGATTGCCACCGCGCCATGCAACGATCGGAGTGAGCACCGGCACGAGGAAGCCGAGGTAGCGCCACTGCGCAGCCAAGGGGCCCGCGAGCACGCGCCAAGCCATCAGCAGGTGCGTGAACAGAAGCGCGGCGCCCGAAATAGCCCAAAGCGCGAGCAACCAGAGTTCCACACCCCGCTTCTAGCCTATTGTGGGAATCAGCGCCCTGGAGAAGCTGAGGTCGCGCCAAAAAGCAGCTCGATCCCCTCCCCTCCAGGCGCCGCCCCCCCTAGCCCTCCACGAGACTCGTCACCGCCTCCGGCTCTCCGCCGCAGCTTGCGGGCCGGCGAGCCCCGCTGTCCGCCAAGCGAAGCCGAACGACCTCTTCACCAGACGCGATTCGGAATCGTGC
>JBGUEF010000317.1:0-4198 GCA_041821485.1 Deltaproteobacteria bacterium | reverse complement strand
CGGGCTCTACTCGGCGACGATGAGCGGCGTCGCGATTCTCACCAATGTGTTGATCGTCGCGACGATCCAATCGGTATCCAAGTTCGTGAGTGAAGACGAGGCCCGGGCAGCGGTGACGCTTCGGCAGGGCCTCCGGATTCAAGCGCTCGTAGGAGGCACGCTCGCCCTGGGCCTCTTCCTGTTCGCGCCGGTAATCGCGCGCCTGCTCCTCGACGATCAGCTCACTCGGCTGGTCCGTGTCGCGTCCGTCGTGGTCTTTGCATACGCTCTGTACGCTGCGGTCGTTGGAAGCCTCAACGGCAAGCACTTGTTTGGCCAGCAGGCCCGCCTCGACGTCACCTTCTCGACGCTTCGCACCGTCGGCATCCTCGGTGGCGCGGCACTGGGGCTGGGGGCGATTGGGGCAGTGGCCGGCTTCGCCACGGCCGCGGCCACCATCGTAACGATCAGCTTGATTTGGATCGGCTTTGGAGAGCGTGGAACGCACGGGGAAAAGATCCAGCGACGGCGCTGGCTCGGCTTCATGGCCCCGATCTGGACCTACCAGATCTGCCTGAACGGCATCCTGATGATCGATCTCCAGGTCCTAAAGCGGACCGCGACCGAGATCGCACTCGCGAGCGCGACGACGAGCCAGGCGGCCGTGGACCTCGCGAATCAATACGTCGGGTACTACCGCGCTGCGCAGACCTTCGCGTTCGTGCCCTATCAGTTGATCATCTCACTGACCTTCGTCGTGTTCCCGATGATCAGCAAGGCTACCAGCATCGGGAATCGGGAAGCAGCGCGCTCGACGATTCAACACGCCATGCGGCTGTCCTTGCTGCTCCTCCTATTGGTCGCGGCGCCTACTTCGGGGGCAGCGCATGGCGTGATGCAACTGGCATACCCGGCGGAGTACCTGGCCGGGGCGCCCGCTCTCTCGATTCTCGTCTTTGGCGTTGCGGCATTCGCGCTCTTTGCCGTCGCGGCAACGGCCATCAGCGGAGCGGGCAAGCCATCTGTCGCTGCAATGATTGCGGGCGCGTCCTTGCTCGCAGTGGTCATCGCGAACCGAGTTCTGGTCATGCGCGCCGGACTCGGGGAGCAAACGCTCGAAGCGGCCGCGACCGGCACAGCGATTGGAATGGTCATCGCCCTGGTGCTTTCCGCTTGGGTGATCTACCAGCAGTTTGGCGTTTTCATCCCTGTCGCGACCTGGATTCGAGCGGCTCTGACGGCGGCCGCAGGGTACGCGACGGCAGCCGCGGTTCCGCATGATTCACCCTTCATGGCGCTCGTCGCGCTAGCTCTCGGATTCGCAAGCGCGGTCGCTACCTTGGTGATCACCCGCGAGCTGACCAAAGATGACTGGCACGCGCTTCGGCGAATCGTTCGTCGAGACTAGCCTCCGCGCTGATAGTGTCCGCTGCGGCCGCCCTGCTTCTCGAGCAGCACGACCTCCTCGATCGCCATGCTACGATCGATCGCTTTCAGCATGTCGTAAAGAGTCAGCGCGGCGACCGTTGCCGCCGTGAGCGCTTCCATCTCGACGCCCGTGCGATCGGCGCAGCGGACCGATGCTTCGATGATGAATCGCTCGTCATCACCCGCGGGTTCGAACGCAACGTCGCAACCCGTGATCGCCAGAGGATGGCAAAGCGGGATCAGCTCCGAGGTTCGCTTCGCGGCCTGGATGCCCGCGATCCGGGCGGTCGCCAGCGCATCGCCCTTCGGGACTTCGCCGGACAACAGCACTCGACGCGTCTCCGGCTGCATCCGGAGCGTCGCTCGTGCGCGGGCTTGTCGCGTCGTCTTGCCCTTTTCGCCGACGTCGACCATCCGGGCCTGGCCGTCGCGATCCAAGTGTGTGAGCTCGTCGTCTCTGTCCATCAATCCGGGTGCGGCGCCTCGTAGATGGGGCGCGGGGGAATGGTAGCTGTCCCGGCCATCCGGGCAATCAGCTCGACCCTCGAGTGCACACCGAGCTTGGAAAAGATGCGTTTGAGGTAGGTGTTGACGGTCGACACGGTCAATCCTGTGTCCGCCGCGATGTCACGCGTGCTCGAGCCAGCAACCAGGAGTGACACGACATCGCGCTCGCGCGGTGTGAGGGGGGCGCGGCGAACAGTCTCTTCGACAGCCTCTCCCGGCCTCCGACTACCTTCATCGGTGAGCCGCTCGGCGTAGTCCAGCCCTCGCCCATAGAGGCGCGACGCCCACTTCAAGAGCTCTAACTGGTTGCCCGCGGGAGCATCGCCGACGATCTCTAAATGGAGGGTCCCGATGAGAGTTCGGCCTTGACGGAGGGGCAAAGAGATCGTCGGATCGGTCGTAGTCAGTGCAGATTCGCTGCTCAGCGCATCGGCATGGGGGCGATCGAGCCGGAAGGAATGGGCACCGACCAGGCCGGCGATCAAGGTCGCTCCGCGTTGAGGATAGGTCCGGACGGGGTCGAGCTCCGTTAGTCGCTCGACGATCTCCATCAGCTTTTCGCTTGATGTCACAGCCCGGTCCTCAACCCATACTCGGCCTAAGTCAGCGTCGAAAATTCAATTAATGTCAACCCCGAAGCCCCGTGGACGGCCAAGCCGTCTTTACGGGGTGGGATTCCAAGTGAACGATGACCGGGGGATATCTCCAAGCTCGAAGCTCGGAACCAACTCGTCGGCGCGAATCGGGGCAGCCGTCGGCGTCAACCCCAGTGAGCACGCCAGCTCGCCAATCACTTGCTCCGGCGAACTGCCAGCCTCCCGAAGCGACTGGATCGAGGTTGCCTGGTGCCGGCTCGCAAGGCGGGTGCCTTCGCTGTCCACCACCAAGCCGACGTGCGCGAAACGCGGAACGGGGTACCCAAGCGCACGGTAGAGCGCGATCTGACGCGGTGTCGAGGACAGCAGATCCTCGCCGCGGATGACTTCACTGATCCTCGCCTCGGCATCGTCGACGACGACCGCAAGCTGGTACGCCCAAATTCCGTCCGCGCGCCGAAGCACGAAGTCACCGCCCGCCCGGCCCTCGGCATACGAGCCGCACAGGACGTCCTCGAAACCTGGAGACGGCTCTTCGAAAATGAAACGAACCGCCGGAGGCTTGCCAGGTTTCGTGACACCGCGGCGGCAGGTGCCTGGGTAGCGGGGACCCTCGTCCCCATGAGGCGCGCTCGCGATCGCGGCGATCTCCTTTCGGGAGCACGTACATGGGTAGACCATCCCCGCCGCCTCGAGTCGGCCGAGCGCTCGCTCGTACGCTTCGTCGTGGGTTGACTGAAACACCGGGCCTTCGTCCCAATCGAGGCCCAGCCACTCGTGGTCGCGGCAGATCGCGTCAGCCGAGCCCGGAACTACACGTGGGCGATCGATGTCCTCGATCCGCATCACGATTTGTCCGCCCTGCTTGCGCGCCTGAAGCCAGGTCACCAGCGCGGTGCGAGCATGCCCGGGATGCATCTTTCCCGTCGGCGAAGGGGCGAAGCGCGTCCGATACGTCGAAGCCACGAGCTATCCTTTATACGACTTGCGTCCGGGCGGCCATGCAGTGCATCTTCCGTCCGTGCGGGGACGAACCGATGTGTGTGGGTGCTTTCCAACCGGGCGCCACTATCCGGGCATTGCCGACCTGATCGCGGATGCGATCCAGAATGTCGAAGGCCTGTGCCACGAATTCGAGCCAGGCTCGTCATGGGAGGATATCCCGTTCACGGTCATCGACTTCGAGACGACGGGGCGAGACTCCGAAACCGACCGCGTGATCGAGATTGGCCTGGTCACATTCACCAAAGGCAGCGTGACCAGCCGGGAGAGCTTGCTCGTGAACCCGGGCATCCCGGTGCCCGAGGAGTCGCGGGCGGTGCATGGCATCACCGACGAAGAGCTTTCGGGCGCCCCCGACTTTGCAGCGGTGATGCCGCGCGTGCTGGAGCTTCTCCAGGGCACGCTCCCGGTTGCGTACAACGCCTCGTTTGACCGTGGATTCATGCTGAAAGAGATCACGCGGGCGGCTCCGACGGGAATGACACCCGGGGACATGCCTCCGGCGGTGCGCAACGACGTGGTCTGGGTGGACCCACTGGTGTGGGCCCGTGAGATTCTCAAAGAGCTGAAAAGCCGTCGGCTCGGCGATGTGGCGAAGCACCTCGGAATTCCGCTCGAGCAAGCCCACCGCGCTGCGGGCGATGCGGAAGCCACCGGCCGTGTATTGCTGGCATTGGCGCCGCAGT
>JBGUEF010000316.1:0-4214 GCA_041821485.1 Deltaproteobacteria bacterium | reverse complement strand
ATCTCGCCGGAGCTCGCGCGAGGGATCGCTGTGGTGGACCACCGAACGGACATCTACGCACTCGGCGTCATCATGTACGAGATGATCACCGGCTCGCCTCCATTCACCGGGCAGAATCATTTTCAGCTGCTCTACAAGCACGGCAACGAGGCGCCGGATCCGCCGTCGCAGCGAAGTAAGAAGGCCAGCATCCCGCCACATGTCGAAGCTGCGGTGATGCGCGCGCTCGAGAAAAACCCAGACGATCGCTTCAGCAGCATGAGCGAGTTCTCAGCGGCGCTCGAGGGGCCGACGGTTCCGCGTGGTACGGCGCGGGCGTGGGGGATTCCGTTGCTTGCCACCGCGATCGTCGCGGGCGTGGCGTTCATCCTGTGGCAGCCAGCCGCCCCGCCGGAGCTCCCGGAGCCACCGATCCTCGTCCCATCTGCTGTGACAGAAAAGTCCGACGACCCCGCAGAAACTTCGCAAATCGAGCCCGCTGCCGAGCTGGTGAAGATCGAGGTCAACTCGCGTCCGGGCAGGGCTTTTGTCGCACTAAATGGCGATAAACTGGGTCGCGCACCAGTCACGCTGAAGCTCGAGCGGGGCGTAGAAGCGACGGTACGGTTTTCGCTTCAGGGCTACCGCACGCAAGAGCATCGCCTCGTCCCAAGCGAGGACGACACCCTCGTGGTGCGGCTCGAGAAGAAATCGCGTCCCAAGCCACCTCCTATTAAGACAGACTTCTAGATATTGCCTACTCGCCTCCCGATCGTGCTCGTCGCCCTTCTCGGCCTGACGAGCCCTTCTGTTTCCGCTGCCCAGGGCACGTCGGAAAACGCGGAGGCGCGCGTCTACTTCCAAGAGGGGAATCGGCTCTACGAGCAGGCGAGCGGTGCGCGCGGCGCGCAACGAACGACGCTTCTTCAGCGCTCACTGGAAGCGTATGTCGACAGCCTTCGCATCGTGCGGAGCCGCAATGCGCTTTTCAACGCCGCAATTGTGCTTGGCGAGCTCGGACGCAATGACGAGTCGTTCAACTACTTCGGCGAGTACCTCCGAATCGAGGAGTTGCCAGCCGGCGATCGTGAGGATGCGACCCGTCGCCGCGATGCACTTCGGAGCGAAGTGGCGGTCCTTCAGGTGATCACCGAACCCGAGGGCGCATCCCTGTGGGTCGACCGAAAAGACCTGGCCCCCCGCGGGCGGACTCCGATCGAGCTTGCATTGCCGCCCGGCGAACACCGCACGTTCATCGAAAGAGATGGGTACACCTCGGTCGAGCGCACGCAGAAAGCCGTTAGGGGCGAGACGGTCGTGATGGAGCTGGCGCTCCTGCCTCTTCCCATCGTGCCGGGACCCGAGCCAGAGCTCGTGCCTGCGGAGCCCCCGCCCCCTAGGCTCCGGAACGCCGCGATTGGAACGGCTGCTGGAACGCTGGCCACGGCGGGAGTGGCCCTCGGTCTGTCGCTCCGCGCCAGCACCCTCAATGACGAACACAATAGCGCCGCAGCAGAGTACCGGATATCCGGCGACCCCGCGGATCTTCAACGCGCCGAGGATCTCGCTGACCGGACCGAGCGCTTCAACCTGGCCGCCGACGTGTTCTGGGGCACGACGATCGCACTCGGCATCAGCGCGATCGTCCTCTACAGCCTGCATCGCAAGAAGCTGAAGCGTGAAGCGCCGGAAGTCGGCGTGTCCGTGTCGCGAGAAGGCGGATTCGCGTCGGTACGAGTCCCATTTGGAGCCGCGCAATGAATCGCTGGCTCGCAGTCCTCTTGATGTTTCTCATCGGAGGGTGCTCCTGGGTGAACGCGCCCGAGCGCAATCTCGTTCCGCCGGACGGCGGCATCAAGTCTGGCATCGAGCTCTTTTGCGACGACGGGCTCGATGACGATGAAGACTTGGCATTCGACTGCGACGATGCGGATTGCTCGCAGGAGCCGGCGTGTTGCGAGCTGAGGCGAACAACGCTCAGCGAGGATTGGACCGCTGCCGATCTGAGTGATGGCTGGATCTTCACGCCCACGGCCGGCGGGCCCTGGTCGCCTCTTCGGCCTTCGCTCGATGGAACCACCTTCGTCGGAGGCTTCCTTCCCGGCGACTCACCCCGCGCGTTGCTGAGCAAGGACTGCGTGTCCCTGGCGCTTGGCGGTTGGGTCGAGTCGAGCTTGCACACGACAGATTCGACCGGATGCGGGCCGAACGACCTTTGCGAGCGGTACGCGGGCGTCGTGCTCAGCGTCGCGACAGACTCTGCGCCTGGCAGCAAGCTCCAGGACGAACTGGCGGTGACGCTGCATGCTGGCGGGCTCGTGCTCGTGACTCAGGCCGACGTGGAAGTCGCGCGAGCGAGCATAGGGGTCGGCGAGAGCGTCGACGTGGCGATCGAGCTTCGGCCGACCCTCGACGATCTCAATCTTCCGATCCTGAACGCCAAGGTGACCGTGGCCGGCAACCTGATCCTCGAGGACTTCACTGTTGCGACGATCGGGGACCTGGTTGGCAGCGGCGACTGCGCCGAGATCCCGGGGCTCCACGTAGCGGCACAGGGCCGGGGTGATGGCGTCTATGTAGGGCCGGTGGCGACCAGCAAGCAGGACTGTGCCAATCCGAGCCAGTTCGATGAACAAAGTGCAACCTTGAGTGGGGCGAACCTCGAATTCACCCCCTCCTGGGTGGAGGCCTATGTGGGTTCACCCGCGTTGGCCAGCTCACGGAACTCGGTCTCCGACGTCCAGTGGGACTTGATCGTCGAAGGGAGCAACCACGGCCCAGAGCTCGAGCCCACGACCCACATCGGATACGCCCTGGGGCACGCGAGGGTGGCCACCGATGAGGGGGGCGACTGGCGTTTAGATACCTGGGAGAGCAGCGAGTCACCCAAGGTCGGAGACGATCCGCCCTCGTGTTTGGATGGCAGTTGCGACGCCAATCGGAGCGTCCGGGAGCCGCATCTGCTCGCCGAGCTCAATGACGAACAAGGGCTTCGCGACCTCGTGCTGTCCTTCGCCCGCGAGCTGGTGACTAGCCCGAGCGAGCGCGACATTTTCGGCATTCAAATCGTCCGCCCGGTTGGTGGTCCGACCACCTCGATCGCGCTGCCGGGCACGCCGACACTCTCTCCCGACGAGATCCCCGAATGCGTCAGCTTGCGCGATCCTGCCTTAATTCCAGTGGATCCGGAGGCACAGGCGGGCTACTGGCTACTCTTCACCTGCGTGCAGGGCGCCGGCGCCGCCACCGAAATTCACGCGGTTCGCATCTCGCGCGCGCTCGAGGTGATTCGCGAAGGCAACGGCCCCATGCGGCGCATCGTGCTCGTCGCAAGTGAGCTTGGGCCGTTCGCGGCCGCCGGAATCCGTTCGCCCGAGCCGCTGGTCTCGTTTGAGGAGGACGGACTGCGTCTGCGCATTTGGTTCCTGGCACAGAGCGCGCCGGGGGACTGGGCGGTGGCGCTGGCGGAGGCACGGACGCACGACACTTCGATTCTCGAGCTCGAGCTTCCAGAGCCGGTGCCCTTCCCGGTGAACCCGATTCTGAGCGCAGCCTCGACCCTGGTTCGAAGTGGCTGCCTCGATGAGGAGTGCAATATCACTGGAATCGCCGTGACCCCCCGAGCGGACGATCCGAACCGGCTCCGGTTCCTCTTGGCACGGCGCTTGAATCTACCGGGTGGGGGTCGCACCGACCAGTTAATCCCTTTGGAGCAAACTTGGAGCAAACCGTGAGCCGAAATCGCGCAAACCAGAGCTGGAAGTGGCTGCCGATGGCGGCTGCCCTGGCGTTGGTCTGGGCAGGGTGCGCCGCGGACAGCAGCAGTGGGGGAGCCGCGCTCGGCCCGGGCGAAGGCGGCACGAACGGCGACGCTGGCTTCGAAGGCGCGGGTGGCCAGGGCGGCCGCGGGGCCCCGGTTTCCGAGGGGCCCTCGGGGGTGCGGGACAACCTCGTCGACCAGTTCTTCGCCGACCCAGAACGCAACCCTTTTGACGATCAGGGTCCGGACGCTGCGATCGCGGACGACTACGCGGATGCTGCGAGGGCCTGCTTCGCAACCCCTGACACCTGCGGTGACGTCGGGTGCGGCGCGTTTGCGTCCTGCTGTGTGAACAACGGCACGTGCTGTGAACCGATCCTCGACGACCCACCGCTCCCCGCCGTGCTCGACTTCCAGCGGTGCGCGGGACAGACGGTGGACAGCTGCGCCGAAGGCGTGGGATCGAACGCGGTCG
>JBGUEF010000315.1:0-4246 GCA_041821485.1 Deltaproteobacteria bacterium | reverse complement strand
GTACTGCTACCGTGTGGCGGGCACCGTCGGTTTGATGATGTGCTCCGTGCTCGGGGTCCGCGATCCGCGCGCATGGCGTCATGCGATCGACCTCGGGATTGCGATGCAGCTGACCAACATCTCACGCGACGTGCTCGAAGACGCGCAAGCGTCGAGAGTATACCTGCCGGCCGCGCGCCTTAGCGCGTACGGTGTTGACTCGAATGATCTCATCCAAGGAGCAGCTGACCCACGGGCAGTGAGCTTGGTAGTGGAGGAAGTGCTCTTGATGGCGGACGGCTACTATCAGAGCGCGGACGAGGGAATGCGCTTTTTGCCTGCTCGCGCCCGGTGGGCCATCCTCGTCGCAAGCCGCTTGTATCAAGGCATCGGCCGACGGCTTCGCCGCCGTTACCAGAGCAACCCGATGTTGGGTCGGGTTGTGGTTCCCTGGTCCAAGAAGCTGGCCCTCGTCGTCGGTGCAACCGGGATGTGGCTCAGGCTCGCCATCCGGCCGCCGAGAGCAGCCCATCGGAAACCACTTCGCGAGTACCTCGACGGCCTGCCCTACGCGGGCAGTTGAAGCGTAATCGCGCCGACCCCATTTGACTCAAATGAGCGATGGGACCAGCGGGGCGCGGCGCGCATCGGGGCGCGCAAGGAGCAGCTGGGCAACGCCGCAGTGGCGCTCGAGAAACGCCCCCTCGCAGGAAGCGAGGTAGAAATCCCACATGCGTTGGAAGCGCTCAGGGTAGCCGAGTGTCTCGACGTCCGGAATATGTGCGTGAAAACGGCGACGCCATTCGTTCAGGGTGCGGGCATAGTGGTCGCCAAAATCCTCGAAGTGTAAGAGGCGAAGGTCGGTCTGCTTCCGCCACGCCGTGCTCATTGCGTCGAGGCTCGGCAATTGGCCGCCCGGAAAGATGTGGCGCTTGATGAAATCGACGCGACCGATGCTCTCGGCGAAACGGTCGTCTGGGATGGTGATCGCTTGAATCACACCGAGGCCGTCGGAATCGAGCAAACTGCCGACCTTTGTGAAGAAGGTTTCGAGGTACTCCGCACCGACCGCCTCGATCATCTCGATCGACACCAGCTTGTCGTACGTACCGTTTAGATCCCGATAGTCCTCGAGAAGGACGGTAATCCGATCGGTGAGGCCAGCCTCCCTCACTCGCTCGCGGGCGAGCTCGTATTGTTCTCGCGATATCGTGGTGGTCGTGACTCGGCAGCCGAATCGAGATGCTGCATGCAGGGCCATCGCACCCCAGCCAGTGCCGATCTCGAGCAGGTGGTCGTTCGGAGAAAGCTGCAACTTCCGACCGATTCGTTCGAGGCGAGCCCGCTGAGCCTCCTCGAGGCTCATCTTGTCCTGCTCCCAGATAGCAGCCGAGTACATCATCGAGGGGTCGAGCCAGAGTCGGTAGAACTCGTTCCCGAGGTCGTAGTGTTCGGCGATGTTGCGTCGGCTGCCGGTCTTGGTGTTGCGGCGGAAGCGGTGATAGAGGCTGTCGAGCGTGCCCCGCACGAGGCCAAGCCCAGCGCCGTCGACGCTGCTGAGTCGACTCGAGGCGCGGAGCATCACACGAACTGTGGCGACGAGATCATCTGTGGACCACAGACCGTCCATGTAGCTTTCTCCCGCACCGAGGCTGCCGCCGAGCGCGATGGCGGTCCATACGGCGGGGTCGCGGATGTTCACTGTGGCGGACGGCCCGGTATTGGGCCGGCCGAACCGCCGCGTCCCGCATTCGTCGACGACGGTCAGGTCGCCCACTTCAATTCCTTCGAGGCGCCCAATGACGACGCTACGCGCCATCCGCGCGGCTACCGCGGCCGCGGGGGCGGTGCGGGGGGCGAGGGTGACTCGCAGCGAAGTCGGTTGGGTCATGAAGTAGCGCCTCTGGCTTTGGCGGCGAGCTTCTTAGGGTGCGGATGGTACGGCACGCCTTTCCGCCAAAGGCGAGCCGCCTGAGCGTAGACGCCGCTGAGGACGGTGAGCGCCATTGCAGGGTGGCGTAGCAGGGCGAGTGCCGCGTGGCGCTGATCGAGTGGCTGGCGTCGGAGAGTGAGCGTAGCATCCGTCTTGATCGTGCCGGCTTCCCAATTCTCCATATGAACGACTAGCGAGTTTCCGGGCCGGGTGAAGCGCCACTCGTATTCCTGGCCAAGCGGGTGGAATGGTGAGACGTGGAACGCTTTCGGAACCCGAAAGCGCAGCGCACGCCCGCTCGCGAGGTTGTCGCGGTTCGCGTCGACGACGTAGCAGTGACGCTCGCCCCACGGCGTGTTGTCGACCTCGGTCACGATGTGACCCAGCACTCCGTCGGCGTCGTGGCAGTAGTAGATGCTGACGGGATTGAACGCGACCCCTAGCGTGCGCGGCAGGGTCAGCAGACGAATCGCGCCGTTCGGGCGAACGCCGCAACGCGCCTCGACGAGATCGCGCACCGCTTCGTCCAACGAAATGGCTGGATCGCCCAGGTGGTCTTCTCGCGCGAAGCGGGCAAACGCGACGCCGCGTGCCGACCAGCCGGGCACGTCGTCCAGCGCTTCGGGCAGTTCCGCAAGATCGAAGTATGCGTAGAAGACGCGATACTGGAAGAGGTGCTCCACCGGCTCGAAACGTCGGTGGCGCACGGTCCCCTCGTAGATCGCGCTGTTCATGCGGCCAACCCGGAACCGGCGTTGACGTCGAGGCGCGCCGGAGCGTTGCGGTCGATCCCGAACTTGCGGGCCACGGCAAGCGCGCTGACGACCCCGTCCTCGTGAAAGCCGTAGCGCCAATACGCGCCACAGTAGAACGTATGCCGCGGGCCGCTGACCTCGTCGATCCTGCGCTGCGCCGCCACCGACTCAGGCGTGTAGAGGGGATGTTGGTACGAGGTCTGGTAGAGGATCTTGGACGGATCGATGCGATCCCCCGCATTCAGCGAAACGCAGAAAGTAGCAGGGGCATCGTCGAACCCCTGCAAGGCGTTCATGTCGTACGTGACGACGACCCGGTCCTCGGGTTGCGAGGGCACCTGGTAGTTCCAGCTGGCCCATGCGCGGCGGTGTCGCGGAAGGAGCGACACGTCGGTGTGAAGCACCGCATCGTTGGTTTGATAGCGCATGGCGCCGAGGACCTCTCGCTCCGCGTCACTCGGGTCCTCGAGCATTCGCAGGGCCTGGTCGCTGTGGGCGGCGATCACGACGCGGTCGAATTGCTCCGATGCGCGCCCCCGGACACCGATCTCCACGCCTTGCTCGTTCCGCGCGATCCGCTCGACGGGCGATCCGACGCGGATTCGGCCCGAGTAGGAGCGCGTCAGCTTCTTCACGTAGTCATGGGAGCCCCCTTGGACCACGCGCCACCCCGGTCGGTCCACCAGGCTGGTCAGACCGTGGTTCATCAGGAAACGCACGAACGTCTGAGCGGGGAACGAGAGCATCCGCTCCGGATCGGTCGACCAGATCGCCGCGCCCATCGGAACGATGTACAGGTCCACGAACGGCTGAGAGTACCCCCGGTCGCGCAAGAGATCGCCGAGGGTGATATCATGGTCAGCCGTTGCAAGGATGTGTGGCGCCTCCCGGTTGAAGCGGAGGATGTCGCGGACCATGACGATCATACGGCGGCTCATGATGTTGCGTCGGCGAGCGAGGAGTGCCTGGCTGGAGTACTCGAGGCCTGTAGCTTGCTCTCGGACGCTGAAGCTCATGTCGGTCGTTGCGGTGGTGACGCCGAGCTCCTCGAAGATGCTGATGAGGTTTGGGTAGGTCCGCGGGTTGTGAACGATGAAGCCAGTGTCGACGGCGAAGGAGCGCCCTTCGAGCTCTACATCGACGGTGTTGGTGTGCCCGCCGATCCGATCGCGCGCCTCGAAGACGGTGATCTCGTGCTCCCGTTGCAGCAGCCAGGCTGCAACCATGCCGCTGATGCCCGTGCCGACGATTGCCACCCTCATGAGCTCCTGCGCTTCTCCAAGAGGTAGTGGCTCACGCCCCACTCGCGTCCATCGCGATATGCAAAGAGCTCAGCGCAGGCCATGAAGAAGATCCGCCAGCGATGCAAAGCCCTGCGAGCCTCGTCTCGGTCGGTCACCGTCACGAGTGCTGCGAGGGCCTCGTCTCGATGAAGGTCCAAATTCGAAAGCCAAGCGTTCGAGGTCTTCGCATAGTGCTCTCCGCCAAGACGCCACTGTTCGGTGACGACGAGGTCTTTCTGGAACTCGAGCAAGAGGTCTTCGGAGGGCATCTGTCCTCCCGTGAAGAAGTGGCGAGC
>JBGUEF010000314.1:0-4266 GCA_041821485.1 Deltaproteobacteria bacterium | reverse complement strand
GTCGGTAAACAAAGGATCGTGGACGCTGGCCCGCTGCCGCCGCATCCCACCAAGGGCGTCAAGTACAACATGGAGACCGTGGATGACCACATCCTGAACTTCGCCACCAACTTCATGGAAAAGGCCAAGAAGGACGGCAAGCCCTTCTTCGTCTGGCTGAACCCGACGCGCATGCACGTGTTCACTTACCTGTCTCCCAAGTACCAAGCACTGCAGACGCCCGAGAACGGCTGGTCGATCCAGGAAGCCGGCATGGTGCAGTTCGATGACATCATCGGCAGCGTCATGAAGAAGCTCAAGGCCATGGGCGTGGCAGACAACACGATCATCGTCATCACGACGGATAACGGGACGGAAACCTTCACCTGGCCCGACGGTGGAACCACGCCGTTCAGGGGTGCGAAGGGCATGGCCACCGAGGGTGGCTTCCGCGTGCCAGCCGTCATTCGCTGGCCGGGCAAGGTCAAGCCGAACCAAGTCATCAACGGGGTGATGTCGGGCATGGACTGGCTCCCGACCTTCGTCGCTGCCGCGGGCAATGCAAAGATCGGGCAGGAGTTGCTGAAGGGCAAGACCCTCGACGGCAAGAACTACAAGGTGCACCTGGACGGATACGACCAGACCAACATGCTGACCAAGGGCGGCAAGTCGGCTCGTAATGAGATCTGGTACTTCACGCAGTCGCAGCTGGCTGCCGTTCGGATCGGTGATTACAAATACGTGTTGCTCTCACAACCGGGTGGCTGGCTCGGGAACACCGTCAAGTATAATTTCCCTCGGATCTACAATCTGCGGCTTGATCCGTTCGAGCGAATGGGGATGGATCCAGGCGAGTCGTTCATGTCCTTTGACAACTTCTATGGGCGCGAGTTCTGGCGCTTCGTGTTCATGCAGCAAGAGGTGGAGAAACTGGCTAAGACCGCCATCGAGTATCCTCCCATGCAGGCGGGCGCGTCATTTGGCCTAGACGGCGTCAAGAAGAAGATCCAGGAGGCTGCCGCAGCACACGGGCAGTAGAGGAGCCCACCGAAACTAGCGCTTCAACCATTGGATGACCGACAATCTTTCTGGCTGACGAACGCCAACCTGGGCCGGGTCGTCCGTAGAAAGGAATGCATCGTGAGTAAGCAAGCACTCGCAGTCGACGTGGCCATCCTCGGCGCAGGTTCTGCAGGTCTGAGCACCTGGCGCGCAGCAAGGAAGGAGGGAGCTTCCGTGGCGCTCATCGATCCGGGGCCATTTGGCACTACTTGCGCACGGGTCGGCTGTATGCCGAGCAAGCTGCTGATCGCGGCGGCCGAGGCGGCATGCCACGCGCGCAATGCATCCGAGTTCGGCGTGCACTGTGAACGTGTGCGCATTGATGGACGTGAGGTGATGGAGCGCGTGCGGTCGGAACGGGATCGTTTCGTCGGCTTCGTTCTCGATGTGGTCGAAGAAGTCAGGACCGCAGGCGAGCTGGTCGTCGGTCGCGGCACCGTCGCTGCGCCTGGTCGGCTCACTGTCGATGATGGCTCGGAGGTGCACTACGAGCGACTCGTCATTGCAACCGGCAGCACGCCGTTCGTCCCGCCTCCTTTTCGCGGATTCGAGCATGCGCTCCTCACGAACGAGAGCATCTTCGAGCTCGACGATCTGCCCGAGAGCCTGTTGGTGGTCGGGCTCGGGGCAATCGGGCTCGAGCTCGGGCAGGCGCTTCACCGGCTCGACGTACGAACGACGCTCGTTGGCATCGAAGGGCAGGTGGGGCCGCTGAGCGATCCGGTCATACTCGAGCAGGCGCGCGAGACCCTCGATGAGGAGTTGGACATTCACACCGACTACCGACTCGAGTCGATCGAGTCCGCCGGAGATGGCGTGCGGGTCCGTTTCATCAACTCTGTTGGCGTCGAACGAGACGAAACTTTCCAGCGGGTCCTGATGGCCGCAGGTCGACGATCGAACTTCGGAAAGCTCGGTTTGGAGAAACTCGGCATTGAGCCGAACGAGCGAGGCCGTTACGACATCAACCCTGAGACGCTTCAACTGGGCGACGCGCCGGTATTCGTGGCCGGCGACGTCAACGAGCTGCACCCGGTGCTGCACGAAGCCGCAGATGACGGACGCATTGCCGGCTACAACGCTGCGAACTTTCCGGACGTCCGGGCATCATGGCGTCGAACCCCTCTGGGCATCGTCTTCACCGACCCGCAGATTGGGATCGTCGGCGGAGGATACGCAGCGCTTCGAGACTGCGAAGCCGTCGCTGGCGAGATCAGCTTCGACAATCAGGGCCGCGCACGCGTCCAATCGATGAATGCCGGCAAGGTTCGAATCTACGCGGACGCGCACACGGGCCGATTGCTCGGCGCCGAGCTCTTCGGGCCGCGAGTCGAGCACTTGTCCCACCTCTTGGCATGGGCGGTTCAAGCCGGGCTCACGGTCGACCGAGCGCTCGATATGCCGTTCTACCACCCGGTGGTGGAGGAAGGGATCCGCACTGCGCTTCGCGATCTCAACGTCAACCTGCGGCATGGCGCTCCAATCAAATGCGCGGTCACAGAGATGGGCGTTGGCTGCTGAGTGCCGAATTTCGCGGTACTAGATGTTATGTCGAGTTGCGGTGCACCCAAGACCGCCTTTGTTTCGCCTATCCGCCGGGCGACGCTTGTTTGAGGATACGTTTGCCAAAGCGCTCGCGGAGCAAGGCACCTCGGCCCAAGCGAGCTGGGGCCTCTTGCCGCAGACCACGCTGCTGACCGAAGAGCAGATCCAAGGCGCGATCGAAGGCGGCAACTTCGACGGCGTGCTGATGTCACGACTCTTGAGCGTCGATCAGAACCAAGAGTACGTTCCTCCTTCCACGTATACGGCTCCGACCAGCTACCACGGCTACGGTTACTACGGCAGCAGCTACTCCGTAGTCCACGAGCCCGGCTACTTCAAAACCAACACCCTCTTCCGACTGGAAACAAACCTCTACTCGGTCGCCAACAGCGACCTAGTCTGTTCCGGCCAATCAGAAACCCTCAACCCCGATTCCCTCACCGACGTCATCGACTCGATGACCGCCGCGGTGGCGAAGAAGCTCAAGGAAGAGAAGCTGATTCCGTAGAGCTCAACTGCGAGAGCAACAGCCCCACCCGGGTTGCGGTGGGGTCGCGCGCCCGACACTGACGCGGACGCTGCCCCTGACGTTGGCTGTGCCTCGGCTTCCTCGATGCAGTTCGAGAGATCGACCGTGCCGACAAGCTCTTTCACCCGCACCGTCGGTAGCGGGAGGGTACGACGCCAAGAAGCGAGTTAGGAAGACTCAAAGAGCTTATCTTCGAGCCTCGCATCCTTGTCGGTTCGTGTTCCGATCTTGACCGCGGTGGAAAGACGTGGGGTGCCCTCGGCGTGAAGGGTCTCGTGAATTCGTTTAATCGTCGACAGGATCGTATCGAGGTCGCCCTCGACATTTGTGCCATAGGAGTGAAGCTGCACCTTGAGGCCCGAAGCTCGGATAATCTCATGAGCTCGCTGGACCTGCTTGCGCACGGACACTCCGACGCCAATTGGAATGACCTGGATTTCTGCAAGTGCCTTCGTCATCTGAATTCGTCTCGTCCTCTAGAACCCCTTAGCTCTTCGTGCTGCTCGGGCCATCCACGCGGTGCCTCCTTCGCCGGGCCCAACCTCAACGCTTAGCCTTTGGAGGATCGTAGATCTTTTCCGCGCGGGTAGGTGCGTTCCTCCTGGATCTTCCCATTGACCTCGTGAATCCGCAACGAGCCTTCGCGGGTTTTCATGAAGCGGCGCATCTTCTGAACCGCCTCTACCTTGGTCGGAGCCTTAAGCAATGCCCGGTCGGAGCCCGCTTTCTCGAGCCGCCACTCATCACCACGCTTCGTCAAATGGTACGGGTCTAATGCCATAACACCCTCCCGTGAAGACTCGGAGCGCGATCGCGAAACCGCGCGCTACCCAAACGTGACGCCTAGGGGCGACCGGGTGCCGCCCACCTCGGACTTGGCCCTCGATCGGGGGCATCCAAATCTCGCCGGCGCAGCTCTCGCCGTAGCGCGCGCATCGCCCGAACGAAAGGCTCGGGGCCCTGCAATGCCGCTTCCTCAAGAACGCCTCGAGCTCGCTCTTCATCTTGTTCAGGCCATAAGCCGTCCAGTCGCAAGAGCGACTCCGCTTCTTCTACCCACTCCGCCAGATCCATGATGACGATCGTACCAGAGCGAAGATCTTGGGAGAAGCGTCAAGAAACTTTTCGGCCCTGGCAGACAACCAGGGCAG
>JBGUEF010000313.1:0-4283 GCA_041821485.1 Deltaproteobacteria bacterium | reverse complement strand
GAGTAGCAGCAGTCACAGCCCGCCCCCGAAACGCCCCCAACTCCTCCACCGTCAAAGCCGCCCGACCCATATCTAACATTTACGACGTAAATCCAATATGGTCAAGCGGACACTCTCCCCTCCCAACCCTTTGTAATCACACCGCTTCTCGGAAGAAGAGCGCAGCGCGTCGCTCCCGAAAAGTCGCGACCGGAGAGAGTGTCCCTATTTCAATGTTACTGCGGCCCAGGTGCGTTTGCCGGCTTTGATGATGTAGCGGCGGCCTTTGGGGAGTTTGGCCTGGGGGTCGGTGAGGCGGTCGCCGTCGATTTCTACGCCGCCTTGTTGGATACGGCGGCGGCCGTCGCTGGAGCTTTTGACCATACCGATATCGCTCAGGAGCTTGGGGACCCAGACGGCGTCTTCTTCGACAGCGACCTCGTGCTCGGGCATGTCGTCCGGCACTTCGCGCTTGGAGAACTGCGCGAGCCATGAGGCTTCGGCCGTGTTGGCCTGATCGGCGTCGTGGTAGCGGGTGACGATTTCTTTGCCGAGCGCGATCTTCGCGTCGCGCGGGTTCATGTCGCCCGCGGCGCACGCTCGTTTTCGGCGTTCGATCTCTAGCGCGGGTACTGTCGAGAGCAGCTCGTAGTAGCGCCACATCAAGTCGTCGGAGATGCTCATCAACTTGCCGAATTGCTCCTTCGGCGGTTCGGCCACGCCGACGTAGTTGTCGAGCGATTTGCTCATCTTCGCGCCGACGATTTTACCGCCTTCAGAACGCGCGTTGATGCCCTCGAGGATCGGCGTCGTCATGACGATTTGCGGCCGCTGTCCCATCTCTCGCATGATTTCCCGCCCGACGAGCAGGTTGAAGAGTTGGTCGGTACCACCGAGCTCGACATCGCATTCCAGGACCACCGAATCATACGCCTGCGCCAGGGGATACAGGAGCTCGTGGAGTGAAATGCTCTGGTGCTCCGCCCACCGACGCTTGAAGTCGTCGCGCTCCATCATCCGCGCCAAGGTGTACTTTCCCGCGAGCCGGATGACGTCGTCGAACGCCATCTTCCCAAGCCACTCCCCGTTATAGACAATCTGAGTGCGGTCTTTGTCGAGGATCTTGAATGCCTGCTCGGCATACGTGCGGGCCCCCTCGAGGATTTCATCACGCGTCGGAACGGGACGTGTGCTGCTCCTCCCGGAGGGGTCGCCGATCTGAGCTGTGAAGTCACCGACGATGAACACCACGTCGTGCCCAAGCTCTTGGAACTGACGCATCTTGTTGAGGAGCACCGTGTGCCCGAGGTGAAGGTCTGGCCGCGTCGGATCAAAGCCTGCCTTGATTTTGAGAGGCTTGCCGGCGTTCAAACGCTCGAGCAGCTCCGATTCGACGTGCAGGTCGACCACGCCGCGCTTGAGCTCGGCGAGCTGCGCTTCGGGCTTCATCCGTCGCCTCTATTCGCCAGGCTCGGGGGCGCCGTCCTCGGCGACGCCACCATTGACGAGCTCCTTGAGCTCTTTTCCGACCTTGAAGAATGGAAGGCGCTTTTCTGGAACCGGCACCGGGTTCCCCGTGCGAGGGTTCCGCCCGCTATAGGACTTGTACTCGCGCACGGTGAAGCTCCCGAAGCCGCGGATCTCGATCCCCTCCCCCTGCTCGAGTGCCGACGTCATCGCGTTAAAGACGCAGTTTACAACGTGTTCAGCTCGGCTTTTGGTGATCTTCGTCCGCTGGGCTACAGCGTCGATGAGCTCCGACTTCGTCATCGATTCTCTCCCCATTGCGCGCCAAGTATATCCAGGGCCCTAGGCGCGTCAACAGCGATTTCGCGCACTTGCGCCCTTTCTCCACAGGCTGGAGAAGGCCACGTCTCAGTCTGAGGGCAGAGTTGCAGCACGGCTTTGTGAGGCTAATCGCAGTATCGACAGCGATACGTCAACTCGTGCTGTCGAGCGCGGCGACCAGGTCTGCGATGAGCTCGTCGGTATCTTCGATGCCGACAGCATAGCGTACGAGGTTGTTCTTGATGCCGATCGCATGGCGCTCCTCGGTGCTCAGTTCAAAGTAGCTCATCAACGCCGGCTGCTCGATTAACGACTCGACGCCGCCGAGACTCGGGGCGATTCGTGGGATTTGACAGGCATCGACGAAGCGACTCGTGCCGTCCAAATCGGAATCGAGCTCGAAGGTCACCACGCCGCCGAATCCGCTCATCAGGCGCTTGGCTGTCTCGTGGTTCGGATGGGAAGGCAGGCCCGGATACCAGATCTGGCGAACCCGTGGATGTTGCTCGAGGCGCTCGGCCATGGCCTGCGCAGAGGCATTTTGCTGCTCGACCCGAAGCGCCAATGTCTTGATGCCCCGGTGAATCAGATAGGCGGCGTGGGGATCGAGGCAAGCACCAAAGACGCTGCGGAGGTCGCGAACCAGCGAGACGAGGCCGGCCTTCCCTGCGACGACGCCGCCCAGCACGTCGTTGTGGCCGCCGAGATACTTCGTGGCGCTGTGCACGACGATGTCGATCCCGTGCCTGGCAGGTTGGAAATTAATCGGCGTTGCGAACGTGCTGTCGACGAGTGTCTTGATCTTATTCTCGCGGCAAATCTCGGCGACCTGTTCGAGGTCGGGAACCGTCTGATAAGGATTCGTGGGCGCCTCGGCAATCACCAAGCGAGTCTCGGGCCGAATCGCGGCTCTCAGCGCCCCGAGGTCCGCCGGTGGGATGAGCGTGCTCGATACGCCGAAGCGATCGAGAAACGTCGTCACGAACTGCCTCGTCCGGCGATAGCAGTCTGCAAAAAGGATCACGTGCGAGCCGGACTTCACGAGCGCCAGAATCGTGGACGTCACCGCAGCCATGCCGCTCGCAAACGCCGCGGCATCCTCGGTGCGCTCGAGCGCTGCCACCTTCTCTTCCACCAGGCGGACGGACGGGTTGCCGTAGCGGCCGTACTCTTCGCGTTCTTTTCGGCCTTCGAAGTACGCGATGAGCTCCGCCGTATCGGCAAACGAGTACGTTGCGGTCTGCGTGATCGGTGCCACCAACGCGTCGTAGGGATACGTCCTCGGTTCGCCACCGTGAACCGCCAAGGTCTTTTGGGAGATGTCGTCCTCGTCTGACACTAAGACGGGAGCGTAGGAGAGCCGATCTGGCAGCGCAAGCGCCGGAAATTACGGCTGCGTGCAGGTACTGGCGGCGACGTCACGCACGCAGTCGAACAAGGGGTCTCCGTCGCCAGGATTCGATCGCTGACCGTTCATCGTGTAGACCCGATCGGTCGAAGGACCGGTGAACATCGGAGCAGAGCCAGAGTAGACTACCGCCGCGTAGTCCGCGGAGTGGGTGAACGCTACAGCCCCGATCACGGCGACCGAGCCCGACCTGAAGTTGAGATTGCCCGTGTTGGCACCGCTTCCGCCGTACGACACGACCACCCGATCGAGTATCGATCCTTCCGACCCCTGCCCGAAGTCGATGCCGCGCCAGAACGTCGGTGAGGCGGTGTCCAGGCTGGTGAAGGTGACCGGGTCGGCGCTGGTGCCCCGGGCATCGAGCACGCCGTCATTGCCGTCGCCCACACGCAATCGGACATCGCTCGCGAAACGAAGCTCAGCTCCGGGCTCAATCGTAAGTACAGGAAGCGGATCCAACGGCGTCGATCGCCGTAGCTCGATGTTGCCTTGCACCACGTAGGGAACGTCATTGGCCGGCCAGATCGCCGTCTCATCGACTGCGTCGCCCAGCACCCACATGCCCTCGTGTCCGGATGTGACCGAGGTGTTGTTGCCGGCCAGCAGGTTGCCAGTTCCGAAGCGCCCGATGAAGTTCGCATGAATGCGAACCGCCGAGAAACGCGACCCGACGATCGTGTTGTCGTTGCACCCCGCCCCGCAGTGGGTCGCGTCAGCGAACGTCATGCCGTAGCCATTGCTGTTCACGATCATCGTATCGGAGACGGCGGGCGTCGCAGGAATGCCGCCGCGGTTCTCGACCACGATCGCCGCGCGTCCGGACGACACCGCGAGCGCTGGGTCCGACCCGGCTCCCTCCAGCACCGCGTGAGTAATGCGCGATGTGCTTGCGCTAGCCGATCCGCGCAAACGGATTCGATTCCAGAACGCAGCGCCCGCGATCGGCTCGAAGACCACCGGCTGGCTCGACGTTCCGTCCACCACCAGCTGGCTATTCGTCATCGTCAGTTGCCCATCGGACGGCATCAGGATTTGGTTGCCCGCACGGATGGTCAACGAGCCGTCCGTCACCGCCAGCGCACCGGTAGGCTGAATCGGCTGCGTCGAC
>JBGUEF010000312.1:0-4304 GCA_041821485.1 Deltaproteobacteria bacterium | reverse complement strand
GCCCGCGCAATTGCCGAGCTTCCGGAGCACGGAATCGACATCGGCGTGCGACACTCGGACTTTCGCGACTTCGATTTCGGTGGCGAGCGCTACGACCTCATCACCGGGTCCCCGCCCTATTTCCCCCTCGATGCCGGGGTGCTGCCCGACGATCCGCAAAGACGCGCTTGTCGCTTTGAAGAACGTGGCGGTGTAGAGGCGTACCTAGAGACGGCAGCCCGCGCGATGGGCGAACAATCTCGGTTCTACATCGTGTTTCAAACGCGCTGGACCGAGCGGGTCACCACGTCGGCTGCTCGTCACGAGCTGTATCTCAGCGGCCAAGCAGACTTCTCGACGCGCGCCGACAAGCCAGATCCGTTCCTCACCGTTTTCGAGTTTTCGCGACAGCCTGTGGACGCCCCACATCGCTTCCGTTGCGCGGTACGCGACTCCGACGGAGCGATAACCCCGGAGTACCAGCGAGCTCGCCTAGAGCTCGGTGTCTCCGACTAGGCCCTCGCACCATCGGTGCTACGCTCGTGCCGTGGCGCGATTTGAGTATGTCGAAACAAGGCGCGAGGACGTTGCGGAAATCCCGGTCAAGTACGAGAAGCTCGTTCGGCTCGGCGCGAAGCTGTTCGCGCACGTAAACGTCGCTGTCTATAAAGCGAGCGGCGGCCGCTTGATGAACAAGGGCCCGGCGAACAAGCCGATCTGTCTGGTCACGATCACTGGACGCAAGACCGGCAAGAAGCGCGAAATCCCGCTGATGCACGTTCCGCACGGGGAGCAGAAGATTCTGGTCGCTTCCCTCGGCGGCATCTCCAAGAATCCGGTCTGGTACTACAACCTCAAAGCGACGCCCGACATCCGGATCACCGCGGACGGGATCACCCGCGCGTACCGAGCCCGTGAGGTCAGCCCGGACGAGAAAGCAAGCCTCTGGCCCGTCATCGTGGCCGCATACCCACCCTATGACGAGTATCAGGCCCGCACCGATCGAGACATTCCGGTGTTTGTCTGCGATCCGGTGGACTGAGGCCCGATCGGGCCCCACGCACGACACGTCGTTTTTCCTTAATCCAACTCCAACTCCTCGACGTAGGGCTTGTTGAAAGGCGGATTGGATCCGCTGGCGCTCGCGGGCTTCGCGAGCGTGCAACCCCAACGAGGAGAACGAGCAGGACGAGGGCGACGAGAACGTTGACGACGAAGAGCCCGAGACCGTCGAAGCCGAGGGAGAGGTCTCGATCGACCTCGTCATCGACTCTCTGATCTCCAACGAGGCTCCGGCCGAGGATGGCTGCACGGGCGCGATCGCCATCCAGATTGACAATGGAGCCATTGCAGGTGAGGGGCGTTGCTTCCTCGACACCAACGCGAACTTCCTCGACTACGTGCTCGACGCCAACGTCGATGCAGACGGCACGGTCGAAGGCGAGATTGACGTCCTCCTGAACGGCCGATCCAACGTCCTCGTCATTGAGGGCTCGCTCACTGGCGGAGCGCTCTCGCTCGAGTTCGACGGCGTCACCCTGGTGACCCAGAACATCCGGGCCGTCTGGAATGGCACGGTCGAGGCCGACTTCGACTGACCTTCCAAGCATCGGACCGAGCACGCGGGGCGTCTCTGAAAAGGGGCGCCCCGTTGTCGTGGGCGGCGCTCAGGTCGCGCCGCGCACCTCGAGGAGGCGTCCTTCGAGGAAACGGCGCTCCGGGATCTCGTTCCCCTCGGGCACCCGGTAGGGGATGCGGGCTTGGCGGATCTTCTGCTTCGCACGCACGAGTCGCTGGGCCATCGTCTGTTCGGTCGCCAGAAATGTGCGTGCTATCTCGATGGTGGGGAGCCCCGCAACCGTACGCAGTGTCAGCGCAGACTGCGCCTCCGTGTTGAGCGCTGGATGACAGCACTTGAAGATCAGCCGCAACATGTCGTAGGGGATCGGAGTCAACTCTTCGTCGTCGCGGAGAAGCTCGGCCGTGTGTCCGAGCTCGTCAGCTTCACCCGCCTGCAGCGGTCAAGGCCGTTGGCTCGGTGGCCGACCCGGCACCGTGGTTGCTGCAAGGCTTCGAAGAGGAGAGCATGGCCCTATCGGCGTCGATGGAAGACCTCCTTGCGAGCCGTCAGTAGAGCGGTAGCGATAGGAACTTAGCGGCTGGCACTGCTATTGCTGCGTATCGTTTCGGGACCGAAGGGCTTGAGCCAAAGGATTAGGGCGGGCATCAGCAGGAAGTCCGCGACGAGCGCCACCGCGATGACGGTGGCTAGCAGGATGCCGAAGCTCTTCTGGCCATCCATGACGGAGAACACGTTGGTCAGGAATCCGACGACCAGGATGGCCGAGGTGATGAAGAGCGCGCGGCCAACACCGTCCATCGATGCGTAGAGCGCCTTCTTGTAGTCGCCCAACTTTCCGAACTCGTGATGGTACCGGGTCATCAGGTGGATCGTGTCGTCGACCGCGAGGCCGATGGCCACTGGCGCGATGAGCAGCCGGTAGTAGTCGAGGTGTACTCCCGCCCAGCCCATACCGCCGAGCACCAGAACTACCGGTGAGATGTTGGGAATCATCGATAGAAGCCCGATCTTCACCGAGCGGAACACCACGATCATCATCAGGCTGACGACGGTCAAGGCGATCAGCGCACCTTGGATCTGGCTCCAGGTGATGTAGTCGACGAACTTGAGCCAGAGCGCGCCGATTCCGGTCACGCTGACCGTAGACGCGCGTAAGGGCTGTGCGTCCAAGTGCTCGTCGATCTGTTCGACGATCCCCTGAAGACGGCTCGTGTTGGTCATCTTGCAGCGGAGCTCGAGGGTCGCGCGAGCGTAGTCGATGGAGAGGTAGTCTCTGATCTCCTCGCCGCCGGACATTTCATAGACGAGCAGGTACTGCGCGACGAGCTCGCGGCTGTCCGGAATCTCGTAATACGCCCGGTCGCCGTTGTGGAAGCTCTGATTGATGTCCTTCATCAGGTCCACTACGGAATAGGTCTTCGTGACGAGCTCGTGGCGCTCGGCCTCGCGTTGCACGCGTTCGATCTCTCGCAGCACGGCTGGTTCTTTGATTCCGTCCGCTTCGCCGCTGTCGAACACGTAGACGATCGAGTAGGTGCCCGACATGTGATCGTCGACGAACTGAGTCGTGCGGCGAACCGGAATCTTCTCCGAGAACTCTGTCAGGAAATTCGAATCCACTGTCAGCATCGAGATGCCCCAGGCCGAGGCGACGAAGACGACGGCAAATGCAACGAGAATGGCGTTTTGGAAACGAATGACGAAAGTGGCCAAAGATTGCAGTGCAGCGCCGAGAGCTTTGCCTTTGCGGGCGCGCGCTTTCACCTTCTTCGGAGACGCGTCGGACGAAGTCTGCCGCCCGAAAGAGAGAAAGACGACGAGAATGGTGATCGAGGCGATGAAGGCCGCCATCACGCCCGCGGCGCTGTAGACCGCAAGATGGGCGACTGATTTCACCGGCGACAGAGATAGTGAGAGGAAGCCTGCGGCCGTGGTGAGGCTGGTGAGCAAGCAGGGCGGACCGACCAGGTAAAGAGTCCGGCGAATCGCATCGCGCCGGTTCCCGAGGCGTCGCTGATAGATGTCGAATTCCGAGAGAATGTGAACGGAATCCGCGACACCGACCGCGATCAGCAGGGTCGGCATCATGCCGAACATGAAGTCGATGTCCCAGCCGATGAGTCCAATGACACCGACGGAAACCGCCATGGCAAACGCCACGACCATGAACGGGCCGATCACGCCCGTCGGTCGCCGAAACACCAGGATCAGGCTCAGCGTGATCACGAGGAAGCTGAGGGCCATGAGCACCGGCATGTCTTCCTCGAACAGAACGGTGTTGTACGTGGCGTTGATCGCCACATCGCCCGAGTGGAAGAACTCGATGCCGTCGTACTCCGGGCGCTGCAGGATGGCCTCGATCGCTTTGAAGCTGACCTGGGGATAGAGGTTGGGGAGACCGTCCCCGCCGTCCGGGTCGAGTCGGATCTCATCGACCGGATCTATGCTCGACCGGCTCATCTCCACGATGACGGCGCCGAGCTCCGAGTCAGCGCTGACGAGGCCGCCCACATAGAGCGGCTTCTTCATTACCTTGTCTCTGATGACGAAGAGCTCTTCTTGGGTCTCGGGAAACTCCGTGAGCAGGTCGTAGACCAGGATGTCGTCGGGCGGCGCTCCTTCCATGAACTCGGCGTTCGAAAGGCTGGTCACGTCTTTGACGAACGGGACCTCGTCTTCGAGAGCCCGGGTGAGCTGCTCGATCTGCCGCATCACCCCGAGGTCCCATGCGCCGCCATCGGCC
>JBGUEF010000311.1:0-4306 GCA_041821485.1 Deltaproteobacteria bacterium | reverse complement strand
AGATGCGCAAGGGTCCGTTCAAGATCGACCTCGTGCTGCGCCGCCTGCTCGAGAAGGGCCGCATCGTCTACAAGCGCGCCTACAGCGACTGGACCGACTACCGCAGCTCCGTGCGCGAGTTCCACTCCCAGGGCGTCGAGATGATCGACATCCCGCAGTCCAAAGCGAGCGGCAAGAACAGCGCCGACATCCACATGGTCGTCGACGCGATCGACCTATGCTATTCGAAAGACCACATCGACACCTTTGCGTTGCTCTCGGGTGACAGCGACTTTTCGCTCCTACGGCTCCGGAATTGCGCAGAACTAGATGTCATGTCGCGTGGGTCGCCACGCGGACAGGGCGTTTGTTCTTCCTACGCTCATCGGCGCAGAAGGAAGGCGTGTTGCCTATCTCGCAGCAGTCGCTCTACGTGCTCGCGTCGCTCGCGTACCACGACTACGAAGGCGTGGCGCTTCACGATGAGGAAAGGCCGAGGCTTGCAGCCGACCTCGGAGAGGCGGTCTTCCTGATGCTGCGCAACCATGGGCTGCTCACCGTTGGCGGCTCTCGAGCAGGGCCGCCCGCTAGGCGAGTCGTCTGCGCTACTTCGGAATGCTCACCGCGACGGTCTTGACGCGACCGGTGAACTCGGAATCCTCGATGCTCTTGAATAGAGGCGCGACCTGCGTGCCTTCGTCCTTGCCAACATCCGCGGTATCGTCCGCAGAGAACAAGGTCGGCTGGGTTCTCTCGATTCGACCTTCGGCGACCTTGTCTCCGTCGACGAAGATGGTTGCGACACCGCCCTTGCCTAACCCATCGCCGTCGTACTGGAAGTCGAGCTTGATCGTCGCGCTCTTGCCGCGAACGGGTTTCGGTGCCTGCACCGTGTACGAGTCGAGGCCGAACCAATTGTACATGTAGGTCGGCTTGCCCTCGTCCATGTAAAGCGCCCAGCCACCAAACTTGCCGCCCTGCGCAATGATGACGCCGCTGTCTTTGCCTCGGAGCTCGACCTCCGCCTCGATGGTCATCGAGGTGTTCTTCACGTTGATGAAGGCGTTCTCCAGGATGCCCACCATGCCCTCGGAAAGCACCAGCGTCGTGCGGCCGGCCATGAGGTCAGGACGTCCGGCCAGCTTGGCGTTGAAGCGCTCGTAAGACCGGTCGTCGAGTGGGTAGACGTTGTTCTTGATGGCTTCTTCGTCGAACAGCTTCTGGAGCGCCTTGAGCTTATCGGGGTGTTCAGCAGCGAGGTCGTTGCTCAAGCTGAAGTCGGCTTGCGTGTCATAGAGCTGCCACACGTCTTCTTCGAGCGAGTGCAAGGGCTTCCCGCGCCAGGGCAGGCTGTGCACCACGCGCGCCAGCCAGCCGTCGTGGTAGATGGCCCGGTTCCCGAACATTTCGAAATACTGAGTCGTGTGCTGATCCTTCGCGTCAGCGTCGTCGAGACAATAGAGCATGCTCACGCCGTCCATCGGCCGCTGATCAACACCATTGACCATCGTGGGTGCGGGAAGGCTTGCCGCCGCGAGAATGGTGGGCGTTACGTCGTTGACGTGATGCCATTGCGACCGAATCTCGCCCTTCGCCTTGAAGCCGTTCGGCCAGTGCATGACCATGCCGTTGCGCGTGCCGCCGTAGTCACCCGCGTTCTGCTTCGTGTACATGAACGGAGAGTCGGTCGCGACGGCCCATGCGGCACTCATGTGCGGGAACGAGTCGGGGCCACCCCAATCATCGGCCCGCGCCAGCATGCTGTCGATGGTCTCGACATCGAAGATGCCGTTGAGATGTATCAGCTCATTGAACGTGCCGGTCAGGCCGCCCTCCGCGCTCGATCCATTGTCGCCCATGATGTAGACGAAGAGCGTGTCGTCGAGCTGGCCAACCTCGTCGATGGCGTCGACCAGACGCCCGACCTCGTGGTCGGTGTGCGCCGCGAACGCCGCGAAGACCTCCATCTGGAGGGCGTAGAGCTTTCGCTCCTTGTCGGAGAGTGCGCTCCAGTCCTTGATGTCTTCCGGCTTGGGCGGCAACTGCGTGTTCTCGGGCACGATCCCGAGCTCCTTCTGTCGACGGAGCGTTTCTTCTCGGAGGGTATCCCAGCCGTCGTCAAACTTGCCCCTGTACTTGTCGATCCACTCCTTCGGAACGTGGTGTGGAGCATGGGTGGCTCCGGTCGCGTAGTACATCAAGAACGGTTTGTCGGGCGTCATCGCCTGCTGGAACTTCATCCAGTTGATCGCCTGGTCGGTCATGTCGGTGGTGAAGTGGTAACCAGGGGTGTCCGGTCGGTCGACCTGGATGACTCCGTCGTAGATCAGCGGCTCCCACTGGTTGGTTTCCCCGCCGATGAAGCCATAGAACTTCTCGAAGCCCTGATGCGTCGGCCAGCGATCGTAGGGGCCGGACACGGAGACCTCCCAAGGGGCCGTCTCGTGCCACTTGCCGAACGCTCCCGTGTTGTATCCGTTCTGACGAAGAATCTCAGCCAGGGGCACGACGCTCGACGGAATCTGACCCTGGTTGCCCGGGAAGCCGGTCGCGACCTCCATCACGGACCCCACGTTGGTCGCGTGATGGTTTCGGCCCGACTTCAACGAAGCGCGCGTCGGCGAGCACAGCGCGGTGGTGTGGAACTGGTTGAAGCGAATGCCCTGATCCGCGAGTCGCTCGAGGGTCGGCGTCTCGATGGCACCGCCGAACGGTGCAGTCGCGCCGAAGCCGATGTCGTCGATCAGCACGATCACGACGTTGGGTGCGCTCTGTGGAGCGGTGACCTCGAAGCGCGGGGGTGCCTTCGCCTTTCGCGCGTCGAGCTCGGTGATCGGCGCGTACTTGGGCGGGACTATCGGCAAGACCGTGCGGTCGATGTCTCCGTCGGCGACCGATGTCTCGGCCACCGCCGCGGTCTCGGTCTCGGTCTCGGGTTGGGGCTCTGGAGCAGCCGGCTTTTGGCAACCCACGATGAACGCGACGCTAAGTGCAGCCACGACCCAAGAACTCTCGTACTTCCTCATTCGTCCAATCCCCTTCGAAGGAGCAACAATCGGGCGGGAGCCTATCACGATAGTTCCTGATGTACGTCGTCAGAGTATTTCATGCGAAACACGGTGCACTGACAACGGTTCGATTCCCACCGCCTCCACTACTTCGAGCTCGGAATCATTGAGCTTGCTCGCAGCGGACGGCATCTTTGAATTCGCTCTGTTCTTCGTGCAGCCTCACATCTCGCGGGTCAGCAGGATGTTCATCTCCGCGAAGCCCCGGTTGCGCACCGGGACGAGGGCGGCGTAGTCGTCGGACTCGAACATTCCGGAAATCGCGTCCGCCGAGTCGAAGTCCATCACCAGCACCATTCCGCTGGAGCTCCCGTGGATCACCTTGTCGAGTTTCAGGCGCTTCACCGGCTTGCCCCCGGCGCCCTTGAGCAGCGGCAGCACGCCCTGCAGGTACTCCTGCACCGAGGCCATCTCGTTTGGGTTCGGAACCGCGGTGACCACCAAGGTCGTCTTCTCATCCATCTTTGTCGGGTCGCCCATGTCTAACCTCACTTTCGAGTTGTTTCTGAACGATCGTTTAGATATTATAAGAGGACAAAGCTGTCAACAGGGAACCTCCGATGGGACGCAAGAAAAGCTACGACCGCGACGTGTTGGTTCGGAAGGCCATGGAGATCTTCCGCGACCACGGCTTCGCTGGCACATCGGCGGAGATGCTCGTCGAGGGTCTCGGGGTCAATCGCTACAGCCTCTACGCGGAGTTCGGGAGCAAGCAGGCGCTCTTCAACGCCGCGCTCCAGCGCTACGACGAGGAGGTGCTGGAACGGAACTTCGGCCCACTGGAGGCGCCGGGGGCCGGTATCGACGAGGTCCGCGCGCTGCTGGAGTTCTTCGGATCCGCAGGCGCGGGTCCTGCTTCCGGTCGTGGGTGCTTGCTATGCAACACGGCGGTCGAGTTCGGCCCCGATGACCCCAGCGGTGCTGGGTTCGTTCAGCGATACTTCGAGCGCCTGTCCGAAGCGTTCTACGCCGCGCTCGGCAACGCGCGCGGCAAGGGCGAGCTGCGCCGCTCCGTGGATCCACGTGAGGAGGCAGGCTTCTTCACGGCTTCCGTCCTCGGCTTGTTCGTGATGCTGAGAGCAAAGGCGCCACCCACTGTCATCGAAAGCGCCGCGCGAGTCGCGATCGAGCACCTCGAAGCGCTCCGCGCCGAGCCGCCGACGTAGCGCCTGGCACGGACGTAGCCTATCACGTCGTGGCGCACGCCCATCGGTAACTAGCGTCGACCGTTCCGCCCGAGCGCATCAAACATCGCGAAC
>JBGUEF010000310.1:0-4310 GCA_041821485.1 Deltaproteobacteria bacterium | reverse complement strand
GCGCCAATGCGAATGGGACGTGCGTGGTCATGGACGCCGATGGGGACAAGATCTTCGTCGAGTGGAAGTGCTCAGGTGTGATGCCCGCATGTCCCGGCACCGAACGCTTCGTGGGCGGAACCGGCAAATACAAAGGGATCTCCGGAAAGCAAACATTCCAGGGCAACTTCATCGGTGACACGGGCGCGGGCTGGTCCGACTGGAAGCTCCCCTGAAGCTCGGCTGGGCAAACCCATTCGACCCACGCAGTTGGCGATCTCTCTAATCGAGGACGTTGCTTTCCCGCCTTCGCCATACGACCGCCATCGTTGCCGTTAGCATGAAGCCGAACGCGATCAGGGTTCCCCACGCGGCGCCGACCTCTCCCATGTCGGGAATCAAGATTGCGTCGGCGGCGAGGTTGACGAGGGCCGATGTGACGGCAATTGCGGAGACGGTCTTCGTTTTGCCTCCGGCGAGGAGCGGCGCCTGCCAGAGAAACGAGATTCCGAGACAACCCAGTCCGGCCGCGAGGATGGGAATCGAGAGGATGACCTGGTGGGATGTGCGGTACGACTCCGCCAGGATCGGTGTGTACGCCCCGATCAAAGGCAGCAGGACGATCAGGAGAGCAATCCATGCTCCTGCTTGAAGGCTCGTCCTGCGGAGGAGCTTCCCGGCCTCCTCGCGATCGCCCCGTCCGTAGGCCGAGTAGAACAACGGCGTGAACGACTTGAGGGTCACCAAGTTCACGGTGTTGACGAGCAACGCGAGGCGATACGAGGCCTACGGACGGGGTGATCTTGATCGACGACGTTCATGTGCACGGATCAGTCCGCGAGGGCGCTACCGGATTGCTACGCAAGGTCGCTGGCAAGGGCGACCTGCACTACGGTAAGGGGAAGTACTCGATTCCGTATCTGCGCGATCAGGGCTTCCGGATTCTTTTCGAGGGCTACCAGGTCGTGATGGGGCGCTAGCCGACCACCCCAAACCGCCCTTCGGAGCTCTAGGAAGTCGACATGGCGCGCAGTTCCGCGCAATTGGGGTGCTGTGAGTACCAAGACGCATCACTCCCGACGAGCTCAGGGCCTCGTTGCCTTGGTTGCTGTCCTGGTCACCACGGCGCTCAGCTCAGCCTCGGCGCAACCCGTAGCCGAACCGTCGGTGCGCGTATTTCCGCGGGTCTCCCTCTTCGCGCCGCTCTCGGCAGACCCTCGCTGGCCTAGGTTCACGATCGGGTACACGCGCTACTTCGATGATTCACAGTTCACGCATGTGGGCACGGCCGAGGCAGGCGCCTCGATCGCCATCGTTCAAAAGGATAACCGCCGGGGCAGCTGGAGATCGGTCTTCAGGGCGGGATCTTTTCGATCTTCGATTTCGGCGCTCCCTCGAACGACCTGGTGAATGCCGACTATCTCGGGGGCCTCACCTTTTCATACGCGCTCGACTCGCTCGTCTTCCTGGCTCGGTTCTTCCACCAAAGCTCCCACCTCGGCGATGAGTATCTTCTGAACAACGAAGTCGAACGCATCAATCTTTCGTTTGAGGCGCTTGACGTCATGCTCTCTTATGTTCCGCGACCATGGGCGAGGGTCTACGGAGGCACGGCCGTCATCGTTCGCAGCGAACCTTCAAATCTCGACCGCTGGTCGCTCCAGGCTGGCGCTGAGCTTCGTCCGATAACCGCCAAGACCAATGTACCCGTTCAGCTCCTCATGGCCGTGGACCTCCAGTCCTGGCAACAGAACGATTGGGTCCCCGACGTGTCCTTCATCGCGGGCGCAACGCTCGATCCAATCGGAGAATCGAGTTACCGCGTCGACTTCCTCATCCGCTACTACATCGGCCACTCCCCCAACGGGCAGTTCTTCACCGAGCAAATCCAGACCCTCGGCCCGGCGGTCCAGCTCTATTTCTAGTGGCAGACCGCCACCTTCCGCCCACCCCACAAGCGCCCCAAGAACATCAACGCCGACGCCGCGTAGCTTGGGCCGACACGCCTGTCATAGTCCGACACCCATGTCCTAGCCCCGGAACCTCCTACGGAACCACGGCCTCTGCTCTACCAATCACCTCCGGCCCTCGGTCCGCGGCTTCGTACATCACCTGGAACCCAAGCGCCTCCGGGGTGCCGCTCGCGAACAGCTCTTCGGCCCAGCGAGCCGAGAGCGGCTGATAGAGAAGCTCGACCTCGACGGTCAGCGGCGCTGTCGCTCCGGTCACGTCGATTGCGTAGTGCACTGCGTCGGCGCCGCCGACGAAGTCCGCGTCACCATCCACGCCCACCGCGTCGATGTCCGCCCGCGCCGCTGCAGCGCGATCAAAACCGGCGGGCAGCAGGCGATTGTCCTTCACCCAACCTTCGCCGCGCAGAAGAAGGAACGTCGTTGCGCCATCGCCATCGGCGAGCACCGCCTCGTACACCGGCATGTCGGCAGCCCTCGTGACCCGATCCACGTGCGGCAGGATCGGACCGCCCACCACTTCACTCGGCAGGACAGCTCCACTTGGGTCGACGAGTCGCCCGCTATCGTCCCAGTCGCCAGACTCGAACAACACTGCTCCGTTCCCGTCCGTCACGGTCGCGTGCAGCCAGGCGCGTCGCAAGGGAATCCCGGTGGGGAACTTGTGTCCCGTCAACACTTCGATTTCCGCAGAGAAGCCGAGCTCGTCGCCGTCGAGGCCGACCTCGCTCAGCGTCAGCCGGGCGGTGCGCTCTGCGAGCTGCGCGCGCGTCGCCTCGATGGTCGCGTTGAACGCGGATTCGGGTGCGATTGGATTCAGGATCTCCGCCCAGTCACGCAGGATGCCGAGGACCAGCGTGTTGCCGCCCACCAGTAGGTGACGGCCGAACGGGCTACGCGCGTCGACCGAAGGGAAATCCTGACCCGAGGGAGTACGCGCGATCTTCGTCGAGATCGGAACGCCATCTTCGCTCGTTTGCGGCAGGTGGCAATCCTGGCAGCTCGTGTCGTCCGCAAAGTCCGACAGTTGCCACTCGAGGTACGGGCCCTGCTCGACGACGTGACCACCGGTCGGAGTGCCGTCCGCCGTAAGCGCATCCGTGCGCAGCGTGTGACAGGTCGCACAAAGTCCGCTGTCCATCACGTGGTCGGCCTGCGCGGGCGTAAATCCGCTCATGCGCTGCATGGGTATCGCAAAAGGATTCGCGTGCGGGCCATAGGCGTTGCCGATCGCCGCGACCTCGAAGCCACCCGAGAAGCTCGCCTCGGTTCCAAGATTATCGGCTTCGATCTGATGACAGAGCGTGCAACTCACCCCGTCGAGCGCCAGGTCCATACGCTCGGTCTCGTCCACGAGCACGTCCATGGTCGGCAACGGCTCATCCAAGAGTCGAGCATCCGTCCAGGCCATCGGCGAATGGCAGGTAGTGCACTTGTTCCCAATCGCCTCTTCCGCCGCGGGCGCCGCGGCGATCTCGGCGCTCACCACCGCGCGCCAAAGCGGATCACGCGCCGCGTTTGCCATCATCGACGACTGCCACAGTTCGAAGGGCGCAATCTCACGCTCGTCTTCGTCACGCATCGCCGTCGCGCCCGGGGCATTGTCGTGGCAAACGGCGCAAGCATCTGAGGTCGAAAAGCGCCCATTTTCAACCGAAAGCCCAGGAGCCAGCGCAAGGACGCTCGGATCCCCGGGTAGGGAGTCCGACCCACCGCTGCCGGCCGACCCACCGCTGCCGGCCGACCCACCGGTCCCGGCCGACCCGCCGCCGCCATCACCGCCCCCATCGGGAGCCGATTGCGAACAAGCGCCCACAGTTAGAAAAACTAAGCTCAGAACGAGGCGCCACATGGTCGAACCTCCAACACCACCTTCAAGCTAAGACCGGCCACGCCCAAGACAACGTGGCATCTTGCCACACCACCTTCGAGGAAAAGCACCCAGCGGCCAGAACGACTGTGTCGTTGAGCTGAACGGCGCGACGCAGGCTTCTTCGTCGGAGGTCGTCAGCGAAAGTTCTGCACGCTCCAGATTTCACCGTCCGCGCTCTTGGCAAAGCCGCAAGCGACGCGCTCGTAGCCGGGGTTGCTCATATTCATGTAATGGCCGTGCTTCGAAAACCGCTTGCCGGGCCCTTCGTCCCACATGGCTTGGAGGCATCCCTCGATGATGCCGCTGTTCGAAGGCCAGCCGGGGCACTCGTTTTGCGCCAAGCCTTGGGGTTCACAGATTCCGTCGTGGAAGCCCGCGTGAATGCCTCGCTTGCTGTCGTACTTCGCGTGCTTGCGGGCGCATTGCTCGCCGCCCTTCCAACGCGTGAGTCGCGGCAGGCATTGGCACTCCCAACGCAGCTGGTTGAT
>JBGUEF010000309.1:0-4324 GCA_041821485.1 Deltaproteobacteria bacterium | reverse complement strand
GGATTGCGGCTTCCGGAATCCACCAGCGCGGGCGTCAGGATCGTGCGGCCCTGCGCGATGTTCGCGAGAAACCGGTCTTTTTGCTCGGCGGTCCCAAACTCCGCCAGGGGCAGCGCTGCCGACACGAGGGTCTCGATCGCGGGAATCGGCGCGACCGTTCGCCCCACCTGTTGCAGCAAAATGCAAAGCTCAGTCAGCCCCATTCCGGCGCCGCCGTACTCCTCGGGAATCGCCAAGCCGAGCATCTCCGATTCGGCCAGCTGCCGCCACGCGCGCTCGTGAAACCAGGTGCCCTCTTTGTCGAGCGCCTTGAGCGAGTCGTGAGTCACGATGTCGGCGAGCACCTGCCTGACGAGGTCGCGGATGCTGTTCTGATCTTCGGTAAATGAAAAATCCATGTCGTCCTCGTCAGCGTCGTCCGAGCCGGGGCATGCGAAGCCCCGCCTGGCAAATGATGTCTCGTTGAATCTCGTTGGTGCCGCCGCCGAACGTCAGAACCAGCGACATGCGGTAGTACTTCTCGAGCCGCCCGCGAAGGAGCGCGCCCTCGGAGCTATGGTGAAGCACCCCCGCCGCACCATGAACCTCCATGAGCAGCCGCGACCCCTCGACGTAGAACTCGGCGCCGAACACCTTGATCGCGGAGGCATCCGCAGGGGAAAGAGTGTCCCCGGCGATCCCCCAGGCCTGCTGCCAGTTGAGCAGCTTGAGCACTTCTAGCTTGGCGTAGACGCGCGCAAGGTTCGTCTTCACCCAAGGCAGGTCGATGATCATTCCGCCATCGCCGTTGGGACTCTTCTTGGCCCATTCGACGGTCTCGGCGAACAGCTGCTCCATGATCCCGAAGGCGCAGATCACGACGCGCTCGTGGTTGAGCTGGCTCGTGATCAGCTGCCAGCCCCCGTTCTCGTGCCCGACTAAGTTGCCGACCGGCACACGAACGTCGTCGTAGTACACGGCGTACGTGCTGTTGTCCCCCATGGCGTCGATCCGCGACATCTCGAGGCCGTCGGCGTCCGCGGGAACGATGAGGATCGAGATTCCTTTGTGGGCCTTGGCCTCTGGATCCGTGCGGCAGGCGAGCCAGATGTAGTCGGCGTGTCCGGCGAGGCTGGTCCACATCTTCTGCCCACGGATGACGTACTCGTCGCCATCGCGCCTTGCCGTGGTTTGCAGAGAGGCCAGGTCCGTCCCCGCGCCTGGCTCGCTGTACCCAATCGAGAAGTGGCACTTCCCGGCGAGGATCCTCGGGAGGTACTCCTTCTTCTGCGCCTCGGTCCCGAATTTCAGAAGGGTAGGCCCGACCGTGTTGAGCGTGAGGATGGGCACCGGAAACCCGGCGCGCCGCACTTCATCGAAAAAGATGAACTGTTCGATCGGTCCGCGCTCCTGGCCGCCGTGCTCCTTGGGCCAGCCCACGCCCAGCCATCGATCCGCACCGAGTTTCTCCATTGCCTCGAGATAAAGGGGCCCGCCGCCGTCGCTCTGGTCGAGCTCGACCCGCAGATCATCGGTCATCAAGTCGTCGACGTAAGCCCGAATCTCGTCGCGAAAGGCCTGTTGCTGTGGCGTGTAGTCGAAGAACATGACGGCTTTCCGCGCTTCGCACGGTAGCATCGCGCAGGCCGTTTTTGTTGGCAAATCGCGGCTCGGCTTGGGGTTACCCCACGCCCTTTGCCAGACTGAAGGCATGAGAATATTGGGGGGATTAGGGCTTGCCCTGCTGCTTGCGAGCGGCTGTGGTGATTTAGGTTCGCGGGCGGAGGCTCGTCTTGCGTCGCAGGTGTGCGACGAGATCTGCGGCTGGCCGGACGAATGCTTCACGCAACTCGGTGCTCCGGTAGAGGGGGATTGCGTCCAGACCTGTGAGGCGCAGTCGGGGCTCGTCGGGATTGCGTGCATCAGCGCCATCAACTCGACGATCGAGTGTCTCGGCACCTGCGACGTGGAGTCGCTTACCGTCGAGCAACAGCTCGCCTGTCAAGACGAGGCAGAGGCCATCTCGGCTGCCTGCGACTAGCCGGTTGGGACTACGGATGCCTGGCGAGCTCAGGCGATGCGGGGGATAATCGCTCCTCATGGACGACTCCGCAGACCATGGACTCTCGGCCGCTGAACGGTGGCTCGAAGTCGAAGCCATCAAGCAGCTCAAGGCGCGTTACTTTCGGTTGATGGACACCAAGCAGTGGCTGCCCTTCTCGCAGGTGTTCAGCGACGACGTCATCGTCGATGTCTCCCACGACAAGCATGCGCCGGGAGACAAGATCGTCGGCCGCGCCAATGTCGTCGACTTCATTCGCAAAGCGATCGGGAAAGCCACCACCGTCCACCACGGCCACATGCCCGAAATCGAGCTGCTGAGCGCGACCGAGGCGCGCGGCATCTGGGCGATGTTCGATTACGTCGAGTTCAAACCCTCGCGCGGCATTCGGGGCTACGGCCACTACCACGAGGAGTACCGCAAAGAGGGCGGCAGCTGGCACATCAGCAAGCTGAAGCTCACGCGACTGAGGGTAGACCCGCTCGCATAAGACCTCTCCGTGTCCATTTGGGGGGTGACCTCGCTGGCTGGCATAATCGGAGCTGGGGATGGGGATGGTTCGACTGGCAGTGGCGATCACGTGCGCGCTTGCGCTGGGGGCGTGCAGCGATAGCGGGGACTCGGGTGGGCCCAGGGCGGAGCCCGGTCCCGCGTGTCCGAGCGACCTGGAGCAGCTATCCAGCCAGGTCTTTCAGCCGAGTTGTATCGATGCCGGCTGCCATGGCTCCGGGGATCGCGCCGGGGGACTCGATCTCGAAACGAGCGCGCTCGAACTGGAGCTGCTTGGTCGTGAGTCGGCGCTCTGTGGAGGAGAAACGCGAATCATCGCCGGTGACGGGGATGGCTCGCTGCTCGTCATGAAACTCCGCGGGACGGCGTGCGGCGAAAGAATGCCCATCGGCGGCACCGTCGCAGACGCGACCGTGGACTGCATCTCCGCTTGGATCGACCAGCTCGATCCCTCGAGCGCTTGCGAGACCTGTGGCGGCGATGCCTGCATCGATCTTCGAACCGACGCTCAAAACTGCGGCACCTGCAACCAAGTATGTCCATCCACGGCCACCTGTGTCGACGGCGGTTGCGCATGCCCCGGAGGTCTTGCGGAGTGCGGCTCTGGATGCACCGACCTCAGCAGTGATCCTGCCAACTGCGGCGCCTGCGGGAACGGCTGCGGCGCCGAGTTCTGTCTGGCGGGACAATGCTCGGCGACTTGTGGCGCTCTCACAAACTGCTCGGGAGCGTGCATCGATATCATGACGGACTCGCGGAACTGTGGAACCTGCGGCGCCGACTGCGGCCCGGGAGCGTCCTGTGTCGCAGGTATGTGCCAATGCGGCAGCGAGACCGTGTCGTTTGCCGGCGACGTACAGCCGATCTTCAACGCGAGCTGCGCCTCGGCGGGCTGCCACGATGGCGGGCCTGGCCGCCCAGGACCCATGGGCGGAAAATCCAGCCTCGATCTGACGGATGGGAGCTCGTTCGCCAGCCTGCTGAATGCAACGACCAACTGCGGTCCCGTCGTGGTTCCCGGAGATCCGGAAGGCAGTCTCCTCATCGGAAAGCTCACAGGACTCGCGCTCTGCACGGGGAGCCAGATGCCGAAGGGTGATCCACCCCTGGCCGACAACTTAATCGATACGATCGCGACCTGGATCTGCCAGGGCGCGGAGGACAACTGACGTGGGGGAACCAATGAATCGGATGATCAATGCTGCAGCGGTTTTGCTGCTCCTAGCCAGTGGCTGCGCGGAAAGCGGCAGCAATGCTTGTGATCCTGTCGCGCAGACCGGATGTGAAGAAGGCCTCGTTTGCGAGGAGGTCGTCGGTAGCGAACCCGGTTGCTTCGCGCCGGTAGTCCTCCGCGGCAATGTGTTCGAACTTGGTAACGATACCGGCATTGAAGGCGCCACCGTCGTTGCCTTGGACGCGAACCGTTCACCCGCCAGCACCGTGGCCACCACGGGTGCGACCGGAGACTACGAGATCAGGGTTTCGCGACAGCGCGATGTGGACGGCAATCCCAGTGGTGGGGACGTCACGCTGCGCGCCGATGCTGCTGGTTTCCAAACCTTCCCTGGAGGGATTCGACAGGCCCTCCCGATCGACGTGTCGGCCCCGGACGACGAGGATGGCATGCTCGTCGTAGAAACCGCGGCGACCAACATCGGGCTTATCGCACTTCCGGCCGGTTCCGGGAAAAATGTGATCTTCGGAAGCGTCGAGATTCCTAGCGACAGCACGGGCGTCCTCGTCGTGGCCGAGACTTCCGGCGCGAGCGCTGAG
>JBGUEF010000308.1:0-4333 GCA_041821485.1 Deltaproteobacteria bacterium | reverse complement strand
GATGGGCGCGACTGCGAGCACGTCGGCTTCCACCGCGCACTGGCAGAGCGCGGCGGGCGCATGAGCGTCAATCCTTCGATGCTCCTGCTAGCCGGCAAACAGGGGCACCACGAGGCTCACGAACCCATTGGATTCCCAGAGAAGTCATGACCCTGAACCTCGACGTCCTCGATCGATACCAGCAATTTCTGGGCAATCGCTATCCGAGCGTGGCCCTATCGTTTGAGCGCATCGCCGAGAAGAAGAGCCCCGTCATCGTCGAGCTCGGCTCTTCGCGCAGCTATGTGAGCGGCGGAAACGAAGGCTGCATGGACGACGATCCGAAGTATTGGAATCCAGATCGACCGGAGCGTTGGGATTGGGGCGCTGGGATCTTTAGTCGTGTCTGCGCGGAGGTCATCGCCGGCACCGACGCCTCTCTTCATTCGGTCGATCCCTCACCCAAGGCGATTCGAATCGCGAGAACGATCACCAGCGGTATCGACGCCAAGGTTTCGTTTCATCAAACGACCTCCACGGAGTTTTTGCGTTCAATCAGTCAGCCGATCGATTTGCTCTACATGGACCACCATGAGACCTGCGAAGAAGGGGCGGTGCTCCATCGAAGCGACTCCGAGCTCATCGTCGAAGAAGAGATTTTGGCGCCTGACGGAGCGATTCTGATCGATGACGTTCACGCTCAGGGGTCGCTTCGCGAGCAAGCAACGAGCCTAGTTCGCAAGCTGACTGGGAACGCCGAGCTGCACCACGGCAAGGGAAAGTACTCGATCCCCTACCTGCGCGAGCAGGGCTTCCGGATCCTCTTCGAGGGCTACCAGGTCGTGATGGGGCGCTAGAGGATCCACTTGCGTTCGACGGATGCGCGTGTTGTTTTCTGCATTGCGGTGATCTCAGGGCGTTTGGCCAAGCCGGATCGACTTGCGCGAAGGAAATCCCTAGTCGCCGCGATGGGATGCTCGGCATAGACACGTAGCAAGGGAAAGAAGCGTAGCGGGAGCGCCATCGCCACGAACCGCCAGGATGCATTCTTCAGCAGCGTTTCGATGTAGTTGGTTCGCTGCATACGGCGCAGCCACGTCTGATCGACGTGCCGGGTGCTGCCATGCCAACGATGACTGACAACAGCCTCAGGCACGTACTGCGCCGTCCATCCCGCGATGCGGGCTCGCCAGCCGAGGTCGAAGTCCTCCTTGTAGAGGAAATAGTCAGCGTCGAAATAACCCGAGCTTATCTTGGTCTGCTCGAGCATGACGCGTCGATAGGCTGCGGCTCCCGCCGTCGCGCAGAAGACTTCAGTGGGTGGGTCGCAGCTCTCGCGGGGCTGTCCCTCGGCACGATCGACACCATCACCGTGGCGCAATAGGTTGATGCCCGTCGAGTTCACCACGTCAGGGCGCTCGAGGTAGAGCATCATCGATTGCAACATGCCGCAGTTGCTCGGTGCCTTAGCCGCTGCCTCAACCAGGGCGGCGCACCATTCGGGATGGGCGACGGCGTCATTGTTGAGCATCGCCACCCAACTTCCTGTGGCAAGCTCGATGCCGCGGTTGCACGCGGCCGCAAAGCCTCGATTTTCGCTGAACGTGTCCAATATGACGTGTGGAAAATCTTCGTGCATCATACGCTGCGACCCGTCGCTGGACGCATTGTCGATGACGATTATCTGCTCGGGCGGCCGGGTCTGATGCTCAAGTGACCGAAGACAGCGGCGCAAGTCGTCCTTGGAGTTCCAATTGACCAGAACGACCGAAAGCGTTTCCGTCGCCGAGTGTGACGAGCTCATGACGGGCCCCAAGCGCGGACACGCACCGTAACGAATGTAGCGATCATCATGCAGCCAAACGCGATGAAAGTTCCCCATGCAGCCCCGACTTCTGCGAGCCGGGGGATCAACACCGCATTAGCGCCGAGATTGATCAACGACGTGGAGACGGCAATGGCGGATACGGTCTTGGTGTGACCACCAGCGAGCAGCGGCGCCTGCCACAAGAGAGACATGCCAAAGAACCCGAATCCAACGGCAAGAATCGGAACCGATAGGATGACGCTCGGCTCCGTGCGGTACGATTCTGCCAGTATCGGCGTATATACCGCGATCAAGGGCAAGAGGATCGTGAGCAGTGCGATCCACGCCGCGGCCTGGATGCTGGTCTTTCGCAAGCGTTTGGCAGCTCCTTCGTAGTCACCGCGCCCATAGGCCGAATAGAACAATGGAGAGAACGATTTAAGCATCACGACGTTCACCGTGTTCACCAGTAGTGCCAAGCGATACGCTGCTTCGTAGCGACCCACTGCGGCTATACCCACCCAGAGCGCCACATAGAGTCGGTCGGCGCTCTGATAGCCGACATAGGCCACCCCGGCGATGATCAGGGGAAGCGAGAAGCGAAGTGGCTCCTTCAACGACGCAATCGAGCTGCCGCGTCGTAGCCAACCTTGACGGGAGAGGATCCAGATCGCTGCGAGGCCGGCCCCACTCTGGGCGAGAACGAGCCCGCCCCAGCGCGCCTGCCATGTCCATCCCAGCAGGAAGAAGAGCACAATTGCGATGATTGGGCGCGTTCCATCCACGAGGTCTGACCACAAAGCTGCCCGAGTCGGTTGGCTCTGGGTCTCGTTGATCGACTGCGCCATCACGCGTGCCGTCGAGAGCGCGGCAGCGATGATGACCCCAGCTATCGCGAAGCGTGGAATACCTTCCGCGCCAAGCCACGAACGCGAATCCGGTAGCGCCAAGATTGCAATCGTAGCTACAACGCCTGCCCCGAGAGAGAGGCCGAGCATGCCACCGAGGTCGCGAGCGAAGTCGTCTTTTGGCTTCTTGTGCAGGTATACGAGAACGTATTGCTGCTGCCCCAGAGTCAGCGTGACGACTGCGAATCCGAACACGACGCCTTCGAGAATGGCGAACCGACCATAGTCGGCTTGATCGAGCAGATGCGTCCACAAGAGGTGCGCCAGATGGACGAGGCCCCCAATGACGCTAGCCATCGTGTAGATGATCACGTTTCGGCGGAACGTCTGGTCTGTCTGCGCCGCGTCCAAGGCGCAGGGACTACCTCAGGTTCCGCGCATGCGCTAGAGCCGAGGAAGATCTCCGACGAGGGTCTATCGCGGATCCGCGGTCGAAGGCCGACGCTGGTGATGCTCTTGTCGGTCCGCGAGCGCAGGAAAAACAAAGGCCCTGTCCGTGTGGCGACCCACGCGAAATAACATCTAGTCCTGCGCGTTTGGGCTCTCCGAATGGTCCCAATGGGCTAAGAGAGCCTCTTCTCCGAGAGAAGGCACAAGGAGGAGAGTTGCATGACCAAGGCAGAGCAGATTCGACTTGCTCGGTGGAGGATGAGGGTCCTCTGCTACTATCCGCCCAGCAATGACGACACAGCGTGATCTGATCGTTCCCACTCTTGGTCCGTGCAAGTTCGAGTCTCCCCTCGAGGCCAAGGGCCGGATGTTCGCTGATGAGTCGATTCGGGTGCGCGTGAAACGGCACGTACGCGAAGACGCATCCGAGGCGGACGTGCTCTCCTTCGAAGAGGCGGGGCCACGGCACAAGCTTTTCTTCGATCCGGCTGAAACCACGGCGGCATTCGTGACCTGCGGCGGACTTTGTCCAGGACTGAACAACGTGATCCGCTCCGGGTTCCTCGAGCTCACGCACAACTACGGCGTTCGCAGCGTTCTCGGGATCCGAAACGGCTACGCTGGGCTCAACCCGGACTCGGGGCTCGAGCCCACCTTCATGACCGAGCGATTCGTCCGAAACATTCATCACCTCGGTGGAACCGTGCTCGGAAGCTCCCGCGGTGCGCAGGAGCCGGCCATCGTGGTGGACTTCATGGACGCGCGAGAGATCGACATCCTGTTCTGCATTGGTGGCGATGGCACGCAGCGCGGCGCCCATGCCATCCACCAGGAGATCGAGAAGCGTGGTCTTGCCAAGTCGGTGGTCGGGATTCCCAAGACGATCGACAACGACGTGCCGTTCGTAGAGCTGAGCTTCGGCTTCGTCACCGCGCTCGAGGTCGCCAGCGAGGTCCTGCGCGGCGCGCATGTAGAGGCGGTGGGAGCGCCCAACGGAGTGGGTCTGGTCAAGCTCATGGGTCGCGCCGCGGGCTTCATCGCCACAGGCGCCGCCCTGGCCAGCCAAGAGGCCAACTATGTTCTCGTGCCGGAGGTCCCATTTCCCCTCGAAGGCGAGGGTGGCTTCCTACAAAGCCTGGAGCGACGCATGCTGACACGTGGGCACGCGGTGATCGTGGTCGCCGAGGGAGCAGGTCAGCATCTTTTTGCGGGCGAGGACGTCGAGCGCGACGCATCGGGCAACGTTCGC
>JBGUEF010000307.1:0-4366 GCA_041821485.1 Deltaproteobacteria bacterium | reverse complement strand
GAGTACGAGCTCGACTTTGAAGACAAGGTCCGGCAGGTTCTCGACAGCCAGGTGCGCCCGGTCGAATGCTTTGCGGTCGCGCGTTACGCGCTGGCGGCGCGCGCAGGCCGGGCCGGGAGCTTCGACGATGCGTACACCCGCATCGCGATCGATCGCCTGCAAGCGTACGGCGACGAGCGCATCGCAGAATGCATCGCAGAAGCGCAAGCCCGCGACGCCACTTTCCAAGGGTACGTGCCTGGTGAATTCGCCCGGTCGCCGAGAGGCAAACCGCTAGAGATTCGACCTGGAATCGCTCCGCCTGCTATCACCCAGGAGAACGAGTGATGCGCTTGCGGGTCCCAACCTTGGTGTTGATTGGAGCGATGCTCCTGGTGCTCTCGGCCACGTACGGCTGCTCAGGGAAGTCGGCCTCCGGGCCCGGCGCAGCTGAGCCCACGTCGGGCGGGGAAGCTGCGGACGGGTCCGAGCAGGTGCCCTCCGGGGTAGCCTCGTTCGAAGCTGA
The DNA here is from genome assembly GCA_041821485.1 of Deltaproteobacteria bacterium. Taxonomy (GTDB): domain Bacteria; phylum Myxococcota_A; class Polyangia; order Polyangiales; family Houyiibacteriaceae; genus SG8-38. Next base: position 3,861 of record JBGUEF010000307.1, on the reverse strand, counting down.
GAGCCCCTGGGGTGCTACGCGTGCCGAGCAGTGCCGCCGGGAAGCCCAGCCGACGATGTCGTCGAAGGCGAAGAAGGCGTTCGACGACGGTGTACGCGCCGCAGCGCGCAATGACGCCGCGGCGGCCGAGGCGAGCTTCCAGGCAGCGATCAACAGGGACCCCGGCGCATACCCGGCGCTGTACAATCTGGGCGTGCTGGCCGATCGGGCAGGCAACGAGCGGGATGCGACGAGCTACTACCAGCGCGCATTGCGGGTGCTGCCCGACTATGAGCCGGCGGTGCGCGGCATCTCGACGATCCAGATCCGACGAAACCAAGTGCAAGCCGCCGTGGCAACCGTCGAGCCGCTCGCCAACGAGCACCGTGCCAACCTCGAGCTGCAGGCGCTCTATGCCGAAGTGTTGGTCGAAGCCAGGCGGTTCGACGAAGCATGGATGGCGGCGAGGCGCGCGCTCAAGTGCGACGAGCGGTTCGTCCCTGCGCTGATCGCCCTCGTCAAAGCGAGCCGCGTACAGGGGCGGGACGAGCTCGCGGACTCGATCCTCGAGCAGGCCATGCAGATCGATCCAGATGTGGCCGAGCTCCACTTCCTGCAAGGCGAGAAGCTCGAAGCGGAACCCGGGCAACTCCGCGAGGCGATGGCGGCGTACGAGCGGGCCATTCAACTCCGCCCAAACTACGCGGAGGCGCGGATGGCGCTCGGGATTCAGCTCCTCGCGGGCGGCAACTATCCTGCTGCGCTCTCACACTTCCAAGCAGCGGAGCGCCTGGTTCCGACGCTCCCGGCGATTCACGTCGACCTCGGAGACGCATACCGCGCGACCCAGCAGTGGACCGAAGCCCAGCACGCATACCGGCGAGCCCTCGAGCTGCAGTCAAAGCTCCCCGAAGCGCACTATGGCCTTGGCCTGCTCTTCCTCACCGCGGGCGGGGATTTCCCCGGCCTCGACGAGCTCAGTGCCTACGAGAAGGCCGTCGACGAGTTCAAGACCTACCGTGGCGAAATGGGGCCCCGGCTAGCCAAGGACGACCAGTCGGAGGAGTACCTTCGTGACTTGGATCGATTGATCAAACGGGCCCGACGGCGGACCGAACGAGAACAGGGAGGCGCCTCATGAAACGATGGGCATCCACCGTGCTGCTTGCGCTGCTTTTCGTCGCGACGTCGACGACCGCCTCGCTCGCCCAAGGCGGCAAGAAACGCCAACCGAGGGTCATCCAACTCGAAGAAATCGTCATCGAGGGTCGCGTGCAGAAACCCAACGCGTTTTACATCCTCAACCGATCCAACTTGGGCTATGAAGTGCTGGAGCTTCGCACGAGCTTCCTCCGCGAGGTCGTCCGCAGCGTCCAGAAGGAACCGTTCTGATGGTGCAACCGCAGACCCCGAGGCAGGGACAGCAGCCCGGCGCCATGACGATGGAGATGCAGACCGTCCCGATGAAGCACTCGGGTCCGAAGGTCCTTCGCGTTGGTCTTTTCCGGGACAAGAAGATTGTCGAGGAGCGCATCGTGCGCAAGCGGGAGACGGTCTCGATCGGGACGGCGGCCAAGAACCACCTCATCCTCAAGTCGGGGACTCTCCCGGCGAAGCTCGAGTCGCGCTTCGAGCTGTTCCAGCTGGTCGGTGACGACTACATCCTGAACTTCACCGGGGACATGACCGGCAAGGTCGCGCTGCCAGGCGGTGTGCAGAAGCTGGAGCACCTCCGGGAAACCGGCGCAGCTCGAAACGCAGGAACCCACTTTCAGATCAAGCTTGCAGATACGTCGCGCGGCAACATCCGGATCGGGGACTTCACGGTCTTCTTCGAGTTCGTCTCCGCGCCGCCGATCACACCGAAACCGCAGCTGCCAGCGGCCGTTCAGCGCGGACTCATCAAGAACATCGACTGGACCTTCACGACCTGGGTCATCTTCTCGTACATGGTGTTTTTCGGGTTCATCATCTACATGGAGAACGCCGATTGGGAGGTCGACACCGGCGCCCAGGAGATGCCGGAAAGCTTGGCGCGCCTGATCTTCGAGGCACCGATGGAACCGCCCACGGTCGAAGAAGAGATGGAAGAAGGCGCGGGCGAAGAGGAAGAAACGAAGACCAAAGCGCCAGACAAGAAGCCGGTCAAGGCGGAAGAGAAGGAACCGGCGGGCGGCGCCGAGCCGGCTGAAGCCGCCGAAGGCCGCGCGCGCATCGTGCAGGAGGCCGCCGCACAGGCCGAAGCGATGCTGCTGGGCGCGCTGGGCGGAGAGGGTGGCGCGCTCGGCGACGTGCTCGCGGGTGGCGCCGTGACGGGCAACGCAGCTGACGTCTTGGCACAGGCCTCGGTCGTCGGTGTCGCGACCAAGAGCGAGGCGGGCACCCTGCGCACGCGCAGCGGCGGAGGTAGCGGTCAGAAAGCCGGCCTGGGCTCATTGAAGAAGGGCAAGGGCGCCGGCGAGGCCGCCGAGGAAGGTCAGGTCGTCAAGGAGCGCGAAGTCCGTGGAAACGTCGGGCTGAACAGGGGGGGCGACGTCGGAGGCAGCGGTGAGTTCGACGCCGCGCTCGTGCAGCGGCAGATCAAACAACGCCTCAAGTCGATCACCCGCTGCTACGAGTCCGAGCTACGCAAGAATCCGAGCCTTTCCGGCAAGGTCACCGTGACATTCACGATCCAGGAGCGGGGCAACGTGACCGATGCCAAGGCGAGCGAGAATACAACCGGCAGTCCAGCCGTCGCCGACTGTGTAACCAGGGCGATCAGCCGTTTCCGCTTTAACCCGGGGCCGGATGGCGGTAGCGTGACGTTTCGTTATCCTTTTGTCTTCCAGCCCCAAAATTAGCTTCGGCATAATCACACTATTCCTGCTTAACTGTATGATGCATCGATTGACACGAGAATGGTGCGGCGTATAATCGCCGCAAGTTGAGGGGATCGTTGATGTTTAGACGGATGGGTACCGCAGGATACGCACTCCTCGCCGCTTTGGTGGTGGCGGGCAGCTTGGGCTACGCCGTAGCTCAGGAAGGCGCCGACTCGACCGTCGACGTCGTCAAGGTCGAGCCAATGGGCGCGGCCGCTGAGCAAGAAGCCCTATCACCGGCTGCACAGGCAGGGGCCGCAGAAGCTGCAGTGGCCAACGCGAACGCGAGTTGTACCGCCCAGTCGCAGGCGCTTCAAAGCGCCAAGCGCGAGAAGGACATCATCCGAGCGACTTGCTTGGACGACAAGCTCAGCCAGTGCAACGCCAACCTGCAAAACATCAAACGCCGAGAGGCTGCATTGAACGAGGCCATCGCTGACGGGGATACGGGTCGCCGCAACCACGAGTTCACCGTGATCGGCGTGCTCTCGCAAAAGTTCAAAATGCTGGCCCAGGCCGCCAACCAGTGCGTCGGTCAGGATCTATTCGACACCGGCGACACCCAGGTGAAAGAAGAGGTCGACCTGTTTGCTCCGGATGAGGATCCGGCAGTGATCACGCCGGTCCCGGACTGGCCGGTCCCCTACATCCCGCCACCCGTCAGTGGAGTAAACTAGCTAGCGGAATGGTTTTGGTATGCGCGGGGGGAGTAAGGGAACATGCGCTGCCGCAGGAAGTTAGAGCGTGCTCTGGCTTTGCTGGCCGTCTTGAGCGCCTCGCTGTCGCCAGCAATTGGTAGCGCGCAGGGCGGTGGCATCGATCGTGGTGGCAGGGAGGGTCCCGGCTTCAAAGCTGGAAGGCTCGTCTTGCACCCCGGCCTCGCACTCGAGGGCGGCTACGATTCGAATGTCTTCCTTCAGGACTTCGACCAAGTAGATTCGTTCATCTTGCGGCTCACTGGATATCTCGACGTCGCCACCGAGGGCGCCGAACGGCAGAGCCAGGGCGAGACCAACAA
>JBGUEF010000306.1:0-4371 GCA_041821485.1 Deltaproteobacteria bacterium | reverse complement strand
GTGTCCGACTCGGCCATCGATGCCCATCTCGCCGAACTCGGACGCGTCACTTCGCGTGACGACGTGGTGCGCATCGCATGTCACGCGTGCCTAGCGGCGGCTCGCGGCGCCGCGTTCCTCGCGCTTCGCAAGGGCGTGTTCCGTGGCTGGGACGGTGCCGGAGAAGAGGTGACGAGCGCGGGCATTCGAAGCCTGTGGGTGCCGGCGAGCAATCCTTCGATCCTCAATGAGGTTCTCCACAGCGGGCTCACTTTCCAGGGAGCCTATGGACAAACAGCCGCCGACCACCTCTTTAGGGCGACCTTTGGAAGCCAGGGCCGAGAGGTCGTCATCGTTCCAGTGATGATCGGCTCGAGAATGGTGGGGGTGTTGTGCGCCAACGATCCGATAGCGGATTCGAGCGCCGTGGAGCGGGTCGCCGAGGCCGTCGGGCAAGCCTTCGAGCGGCTCATCGTTGCCCAGAAAACGGGGAATTAGTTGACGAAAACCGCCTGGAGGTCGGGGCCGGCCTCCTTGGCAAGCCGAAGGAGCTGGCGGCGCTCCCGGAGGACGGATGAGGCGTAGCCGTTCTGTTTGTCGCAGCGGCCGGAATTGTACCAGGCGAGGCCTTTCTCGACATCGTCCCCGCAGCGCGTGACCGCCCACTCGTACAGTCCCAGGCCAGCCTCGAGGACCTCCCGCTGACACGCTCCCGGACGCCGGCTGCACTTTGCGCGGTACCGTTCGTTGTAGACGAAGGGCACGGTCTTGCCACGGTACTTCGGGTTGAGTTGAACGACACCTCGGGCGCCCACTGGACTCACGGCCAGCGGGTTGAGGCCTGACTCGCGCAGAGCGATGCCCGCCGTGAGAAACGGGTCGACCCCTGCGCGGTTGCTTGCCTCGGTGATCAAGCGTGACAGCGTCGCGATGCGCGCGCGGCAGCCACCCTCGCTGACGCGGCAGTGCTGCACGTGGATCGGCGTACCCTCGCGGCTCTGGCGAACGATCAGCCGTGCATCGATCGCGCGTGCGAGAGCGAGCGAGGTCGGGTGATCACCGACGGCGCTCCGGTAGTCGATCCCTTCGGCGGCAGGCGCAGGCACAGCTTCACTGAACGAGGGACCCGCTTCGGAGCGCGAGTGCCACGCACTGAAAAAAACAATGCCGATGACCAATAGTACGATTCGCATGCCCTACTCCCGATAACCATCAAGAGGCCGGGACGGTAGGGCATGCGCTTACCTTACGCCACCCGCTGGCGGCTCAGCCGTATCTTTTGAGCTACAGTTGCTCGGCCTCCGCCTCGGGGTCGGGAGCAGGCTCCGCGGGCTTTTTCTCAGTGTCTTCGGACGGTTCCGGCGCAGTTTCCGAGGCGGCTTCGACCTTCGGGGATTCGCTGTCCGTGCTGTCCGTAGTGTCAGCTACCTCACTCGCGGCGACCGATTCTTCCTGGCTGCCCTCTTCGCCGCCCTCTTCGCGGCCTCCTCGTCGACGGCCACGACGGCGGCCTCGCCGGCGCTTATTGCCGTCGGATTCGCCATTTTCATCCGCGCTCGTCGACGAACTACTGCGTGCAGAGGATGTCGTGGTGGTGCGTGGGGCGCCGCCACCGAGCGAGTCGAGGAGCTCCACGTCGAGCACAGCCAACGGAAGAGAGGCGCGTTGGATGCCGACGCCGACTTCCTCCATTGATGCTGCGAGCGCATCGCCATCGAAGAGCGCACAGGGTGCGGCGCCTTCGGCGTGCGCCTCGGAGACAGTACCGTTGCGCACCTGCCCAAGCGTCACCACCCAGCCCATGCGCGCATGATCGAAATGATGAAGCCCACCTCGGAGCGCCACGACGGCGTCGTTACTGATCGGCTGCTTGCCGCGATAGATCGTAATGGCCAATGGTGTAGCTTCCGGACCACGGCGGAGCGTGCCGGCCAGGCTGAAGTCGCCTGCATCGGCGCGAACCGCGCGAAGCGACTGGACGCCGACTGCGTTGAGCCATGTCGCGAGTAGCTCGAGCAAAGCGCCATCGGGAAGGTCGATCAGGCGTTTGATGAATGCCCGGCGGACACTCTGCCGCTGCCGGTCTGCCGCACGCACGGCATCACGCTCAGCGTTGACCGCATCGCTCGGCAGACTCCACTCCATGAGTGAGACGAGGCCGTCCCCCTCCCGGAACCTCGGACGTCCGCCCGACGCACGCCGTTTGGCGTTGTCGCCCCGAATGGCCGCAGCCAGGGTCGGCCCGAGAAGTGCTGGCGTTCCGGCGAGCCGGCCGGTCTCGATCAGAGCTTCGGCGAGCTGGGTGAGAGTCCTCGGTTCGCGGCTACGCCCGCGGAGGATCGTTTCGACGGCGTCCGAAAGGTCGCGGCCAACAGGCTCACCGGCCTCTGCCGCGCGGGTTGCCGGAACCTGGGGCTCTTTGCGCGACCTGCTGCGAGGGGCTGGTCGGCGCTCCGTCCGGGAGTCCGCGCGGGAGTCCGGGCGGGAATCCGGGCGGGAATCCGGGCGGGAATCTGCGCTCGACGCGCCCTCGGAGTCGCGGTCGCGACGGCGACGAGGACGGCGTTTGCGGGGCTTTCTGTCCTCCCGGGTGTCATCGTCGAGGTTGGCGAGAATCAAGTCGTCGTCGTCGTCCTCTTCGGGGAAAACATCAGAACCTGGGAGATCTTGCGTGGGAACGCTCGCCTCCTCCTCAGCTTCCGGGGCTGCCTCGGCGATTTCCTCGGAGGCGGCTGCCTCTTCCAATGCAGAGGCCGGCTCGGATGCCTCGACTGAGTCGCCTTCCGCTGCCGCGCTGTCCAGAACCTCCACCGCGCCCTCGGGGAATTCGCGAAGAGCGAAGACGCCGGGCTTGACCTTGGTGATCGGGGCGTCGCCTCGGTCCTTCTTGACCATGGTGGCGAGCCTCGAGCTCATGGTGGTTTCTGGGGTTTTACCTACGTGCGATAGGAGATTTCGTTCAATCGCGATTTCGGTGATTTTCTTGTAGTGGAGGGGCTTTCCGACTGAGCGGAGAACCTCCACGGCTGCTTCCGTGAATGTCATTATTGTTGTCGTTCCTGTTTTCCCGGCGGGCGATGTCGAATGGCAGTTGGAACGCAGCGACGGGGAGCGTTGACTCGCTCCACCCGCGCCCTGCTCCGGTGCCCAAAGGGCTATCAGCCATGCTCGTTCGCACTCCGACCGGACAAAAGCGGTTGGTGAATAGGTTCGTGGGTCTCAAGACCCACTCTTCACTCATCGGTACCATCCGGGCGGCCTCGAAGCAACGAAACGAGGCTCGAAAGACGCGAAATCTCTCATTTCCATCCCGCCGCCTGAAGCGACAGCCCTTGGACTCCCCTTAATCCCTGTGGATTTGACTTTGCCGGGGGCCAGGTCCATACGCCCGGCCTGCGGGTAATTGGCTCTGGCCGATCGCCGCTGTTACAGCCGAATAGGCATGGGCAGGGGTGTTTCGTGTCAGACGGGCGTCGCGGCTGTGGCACGCGGGACACGAGTTCAGGAACCGCCCGCCGCGTTTGGGGTGAAGTCGGGTTGGCCCGCTCTTCGCATAGGTAGCGCTTCAGGAGACTCGAATGAAGGATAGAGACATCGGCATACTGCTCGGGGGCGTAAGCGCGGAGCGCGATATCTCCCTGAAGACCGGCGAAGCCATGTTCGAGGCGCTGAAGGCTCGAGGCTACCGTGTGCAGAAAGTGTTCGTGGATGGAGACATCGACCGGGTGCTCCGGCAGACGACCATCGATATTGGGGTCATCGCCCTCCACGGCACCTACGGCGAAGACGGCTGCATCCAGGGCATGCTCGAAACGATGGGCATCCCATACACCGGCTCTGGGGTGCTTCCGAGCGCGCTTGCGATGGATAAGCTCAAGAGCAAGGAGCTTTTCCGCCTTTATAATGTGCCGACGCCCTCTTACTACGTCGTTCGCAGCAGCGACCTCGACCGCCTAGAGCAGATTCATAGCTCGTTCGGCTTCCCGAGCTTTGTCAAACCTCGAAGCGGCGGATCGAGTGTGGGCGCCGGCGAAGCGAAGAGCCTCGCGGAGCTGAAGCAACGCTGTGAAGATGCAGCGCGTTTCGACAGGTGGATCCTCGTGGAGCGCCTGATCCGTGGCCGCGAGGTGGCCGTCGGCCTGCTCGACGGCAACGCGCTCGGGGCGATCGAGATCGAGCCCAAGGGCGGTTTCTACGATTACAAGTCCAAGTACCAAAAAGGACAGAGCGAATATCACTTCCCCGCCCGCCTCTCGCCGACCCGCTACCAAGGTGTGCTGAATTTGGCGGAGCGCGCGGTTCACGCTGTCGGTGCCACGGGGGCGACCCGGGTCGATTTGCTGGTGACCTCTGATGAGAACGAGTACGTGCTCGAGGTCAACACGCTGCCAG
>JBGUEF010000305.1:0-4372 GCA_041821485.1 Deltaproteobacteria bacterium | reverse complement strand
ACCATCACGCTTGCGACGAATCGTGAACGACAGCTCGTCGATGTAACCCGCGAGGCCCAGCAGCTCGTGCGCGCATCCGGTGTGCAGAAAGGAGTTTGCTCGCTGTACGCCCACGGCGCGACCGCGGCGTTGATGATTCAAGAGAACGACGACCCCAACATCGGCGAAGATGTGGTCGACTGCCTGGATAAGCTCGTACCGAAAGGCGTGTGGCGCCACGATCGCATCGATGGCAATGGGGCTTCGCACATTCAGGCTGGGCTCGTCGGGCCCAGTGAGTCGATTCCCATTCGGGCGGGCAAGCTCGACCTGTCGACCTGGCAGAACCTTTTCTTCTGTGAGTTCGACGGCCCTCGTAGCCGGCGCACCGTGGCCGTCACCATCATCGGCGACTGAGGCTCAGCTTCGAGCGACGGTCGACAAGATCAAGTAGACCGCCAGAACGGCGAGCACCAACTGAAACCAGAATACAAAGCGCTCCTTCGAGATGCGGCTTAATAAGTGCTTACCCAAGTAGGTGCCGGCGATGACCGCGACCACGAGCCCTGCGAGCACCGGTGCGTAGGGGGCGTAGTCGAAGCTCAATGCTAGAAACGCCGGGATTTTCAGCAGGTGCAGCCAGGTCTGGCACACCGCCTTCGTCGCGATGACCTGCTCGTTGTCGAAGTCGTCACGCAGGAAGAATGGGGCGAGAAACGGACCCGTTGCGCCGACGAAGATGGCTAGCAGGCCGGCTGCAAAGCCCAGGACGGTATACGACCAGAGCGGCGGGTTCCGAAGCTTGGGCTTGTACCGGCGCCACACCAAGAAGAGCAAGATGAACGCGCCGACCCAGGCGCGAAACCAGGTCAGTTTCAAGTCGGACCAGATGTTGGCTGCGATGGCCACGCCAGCGACCGCAGGAATCATGAATGCGAAGAAGATTGGCCAGCGTACATGACGGCGAAAGGCCCAGGTTCGGGTCCAGTTGGAGGCGAGCTGCACGATGCCATGCAGCGGTACGACGACCGGGGCGGGGAGTAGGGCGGTCATCACGCCCAGCAGGGTGACGCCGCCGGCCATCCCCAAAATCCCCGAAATCGTTGCGGTGACGAAGCACGCGACGACCAGCACAACGACGGTGGTCATCTCGAACATGCGTGCAGGCTAGCATCCCATTCCGCTTGTGCTCCATCCACATCCTGAGTATTCGATTGGAAGAATGTCCGAGCGCGTCCTTGGTTTCCACTTCGACTACCTCTCGCCATACAGCTACCTGGCCTGGCATCGCCTCGGTGATTTCGCCCAGCAGTACGACCTGCACGTGGAGCCGAAGCCAACTCTGTTGGCCGCCTTGCTCAATCACCTAGGCCACAAGGGCCCAGGAGAGATTCCCCCGAAGCGGATCTACATGTTCAAGGACTGCCTCCGAGGAGCGGCCGAGCTCGATGTGCCGTTCGTCCCGGTCTCCTCGCACCCCTTCAATCCGCTGGCCTCGCTTCGCGCCACCCTCCTCGACATGGACGACGACACCCGGCATCGGCTCGTCACCAAGCTATTCAACGCGACCTGGGCCGAAAGCCGTGATGTGGGCTCGCCCGAAGTAGTCGCTGAGATTTGCGCGGACGCCGGCGTTCCGGACGCGCTCGCACGGATCAAGGACCCCGCGATCAAGAAACGCCTCCTGGACGCGAACCACGAAGCGATTGAGCGGGGCGTGTTTGGCGTGCCAACGATGGCTGTCGAAGACGAGCTGTTTTGGGGCACCGACAGCTTTCCGCACCTCGCACGCTACCTAGACGGCGACGATCCGGTTCGCCCCGAAGACGTCGAAGGCTGGCTCGCCGTCCGCGCGACCGCGAAGCGCTAGCAGCGGCGCTACTGACTCTGCCAGGCGACCATGCCGCCGCGCATCGATGCGATGCGTTTGAACCCGAGCTTTTCGAGCTCGAGCGCGACCCGGCCCGAGCGTCGACCCGAACGGCAGATCGTGATGACCGGCTCTTCTTTGTCCCAGGACTTCGATGCCTCGTCGACGGTGCCCATCGGAATCACCTCGACGCCGTCGATCTTGCCGTCGGATTCGGCTTCATCGTTTTCACGAACGTCGACCATCCGAATGGCGCCCTTGTTCTCATCGACCCAGCCGAGTGTGACCTCGGGAATCCCCGCCGGGGTGCGCTCGATCGCCGCCCAACCACGCTCCGGGAGCGGATCACCGGACATCGAAGACGGAGGAACGATGCCGCAGTGCAGGTTGGCCGGCACCGCGATGTCGAGCTTCTTTGGGGCGGGCAAGTTGAGGTTGTCCATGATCGCGGCGAACTCGGCTTCGGTTCTCCCGTCGCCGACGCGCGGATTGAGACGCTTCTCCTCGCCTACCGTCGTGAACGTCATGCCCCGGTAGTCGTGCCCGGGCCAGATGATCGTGTCGTCCGGGAGTGTGAAAATCTTATCGTGGATCGAGCGGTAGAGTCGCTGAGCGCTGCCCTGCTGGAAGTCGGTTCGGCCAGTGCCGCGAATGAAGAGCGAATCGCCAGTGAAAGCATGTTTGTGGTCCGCGGTGATGTAGGACACGCAGCCGTCGGTGTGCCCCGGGGTGGCGCGCACCTCGAGCTCGAGTGCTCCGAACTTCAGCCGGCTCCCATCTTCGACCAGCACGTCTGCGCCCTCGGCGCCCGCGCTCGCGCTAATGACCGCCTTGCTTCCCACGCGCTGACGCAGGAGCCCCGAACCTGTGATGTGATCGGCATGGGCGTGGGTGTCTATGGTGTACACGAGTTTCAGACCGAGCTCCTTGAGCAGCTTGAGGTCGCGCTCGAGTTGGTCGATGACAGGGTCGATCAATACCGCCTCGCCGGATGCCTCGTCGGCGATGAGGTAGGTGTAAGTCCAGGTCTCGTGATCGAAGAGTTGCCGAAGTAGCATGGGTGGCCTCCTGATAGTCCCGTTGAGCACCGGTCAAACCGGTCTAAGTCGCTGAATTAACAGCACTCGATCGCTTTCGCAAACGCAGCCTGTAGAAAGGGCTGGCGGATTGGCACCGCTGCTGCTTTGAATGAGCCCCATGGAGTCTTTTACACCTATCGCCTCGACCATTGGAGGCGTCTTGATCGGCATCGCGGCTGCTGGCTTGCTGATGTTCCACGGCCGGATCGCCGGTATTAGCGGCATTGCGGGGGGAATCTTTCGGCGCGAGCCAGGCGACATGGGCTGGCGCGTGATGTTCCTCGTGGGCCTGCTGGCCGCAGGTCTCGGTTGGAGTTTCTTCTTTCCGCAGGACTATCTCGTCGAGATCGAGCGCACGACCGGGGCGTTGATCGTCGCGGGCTTGACAGTCGGCATCGGTACCCAGCTCGGCAGCGGTTGCACCAGTGGTCACGGTGTGTGCGGCATCGGGCGTTTGTCGAAGCGTTCCACCGTCGCGACGATTTCGTTCATGATCACCGCGGCGCTCACGGTGTTCGTCGTCAACGAAGTTCTCGGGGGGGCGATATGAAAGTCAAAGTCGGCGCGTTTCTCGGAGGCCTGGTGTTCGGTATCGGGCTCGCCATCGCTGGGATGACCCAACCCGCCAAGATCGTCGGCTTCTTCGACTTCTTTGGAAGCTGGGACCCAAGCCTCGCGTTCGTGATGGTCGGGGCGATCATCGTGTATACGCCGGTCTATCGCTGGGCGATTCGGACCTGGCAGCATCCGATCTGGGCGCCGGCGTTCTCCCTGCCGACGCGCGAGGACATCGACGGGCGACTCATCTTGGGCTCCGCGATCTTTGGCGTTGGCTGGGGCCTCGGCGGCTACTGTCCGGGCCCCGCGCTCACCTCGCTGGGTGCTGGCTCGCAAGAGGCGTTCACGTTTGGCGCGGCCATGCTGGTTGGCGTCGGCGCCTACCAGCTCTTCATGCGAATCCGCGAAGGCAGAACCGGGCGGCCGGCAGACGCACAGGCTGCCGCCATGATCGACGGATGAGCAGGGGCGTTCCGGCGCTACCGATCGTCGGTTGGCTGCGCAACTATCAGCGTGCCGATCTAGGGCCCGACCTCGTCGCGGGCCTCACTACCGCGGTGATGCTGGTGCCGCAGGCGATGGGTTATGCGCTCCTTGCCGGTCTTCCGCCGATTCACGGTCTCTACGCGGCCGTTGCGCCGCTGCTGCTTTACGCCGTGCTCGGGACCTCGCGACACCTCGCGGTCGGTCCTGTCGCCATGGACTCGATCCTGGTTGCCGGCGCGGTTGGCGCCATCGCCACGGTCGGCACCGAGAACTACATCCTGGTGGCGGCTGCCCTCGGAATGATGGTCGGCGCGATTCAAGCAGGGCTGGGCTTTCTGCGCGCCGGGTTCCTCGTGAACTTCTTGTCGCGGCCGGTCGTGGCCGGGTTCACCGCAGCTGC
>JBGUEF010000304.1:0-4376 GCA_041821485.1 Deltaproteobacteria bacterium | reverse complement strand
CGACCACGTGCTCTCGGCCTACCCAGACGCAGGCTTCCTCGGGGAGGAAACCGGGAGTCATGGCGACGGCAAGGGACTTCGATTCATCGTTGATCCGATCGACGGAACACGCGCCTTCGTCCGGGGTTGGACGACCTGGTCGGTGCTCTTGGGCATCGAGGCCGAAGGGGTTCCAGTCGTTGGCCTGGCGTACATGCCCGCGGACGGCGATTTCTTTGCGGCCGTTCAGGGCAACGGCACGACGCACAACGGCACGCAGGTACGTGTATCGAAGCTGGGGCCCCTGGCCGACGCCACGGTCACCCATGGCGGGCTGCAACAGTTCACGATGACCGGGGTCGGAGAGGCGCTCATTCGCCTGGCCGGTGCGTGCGATATCGCTCGCGGCTGCCCGGATTTCGACGGGTACAGGCAGGTTCTTCTGGGGCGCTCGGACGCTATGGTCGACCCAGGGGTGCAGCCCTATGATGTCTGTGCGCCTGCGATCTTGATTCGCGAGGCGGGCGGGAGATTCACCTCCCTCCAGGGTGAAGAGACGATCTACGGCGGCGGCGCGATCGCGAGCAATGGCGTCATCCATGACGAATTGGTCGCAGCTCTGTCGGCAGCTCCTTACCAATAGTCGAGCAAACCGACTGACCGATGTAACGGCTTGCGTTTGGGCACGTCTTGCGGAAGGTTCCTCCGCTCGAACCTCAGGAGAGAAGTATGACGAAACCAGTACGGCGAGCAGGGGTCATCGGAGCGGGCGTTATGGGCAGCGGCATCATGGCGCACTTCGCGAACGCCGGAGTCGACGTGGTGATGCTCGACATCGTGCCCCCGGGGCTGAGCGATGCAGACGCCAAAAATCCCGGCAAGCGGAACCAGTTTTCGGCGGGGGGCCTGAAGGGCGCACTCAAGGCGAAGCCCGCGGCGTTCTTCCATCCGAACTACACGAAGCGCGTGACGATTGGAAACCTCGAGGACAACATCGACCTGCTCAAGGGGTGCGACCTCGTGATCGAGGCGATCATCGAGAACATCGACATCAAGCGGAGCCTGCTCGAGAAGCTGGAGAACACGCTCGACGAAGGCACCGTCGTCGCGTCGAACACCTCCGGGCTCCGGATCGCCGACATGCTTCAGGGGCGCGGCGATTCGTTCCGCAAGAACTTCCTCGTGATGCATTTCTTCAATCCCGTTCGGTACATGAAGCTCCTCGAGCTCGTCGCCGGCGAGGAGACCGACCCCGCCGTCATGGAGCGCATGAAGGTCTTCGGGGAGAATCAACTCGGCAAGGGCATCGTCGTCGGCAAGGACACGCCGAATTTCGTCGGCAACCGCATCGGCTGCTACTCGATGTCGCTCACGATGAACGAGATGACGGCCGCCGGCCTCACGCCGGAGGATGTAGACGCGATCACCGGACCGCCCATGGGTCACCCAAAGAGCGCGAGCTTCCGCACCGCCGACATGGTTGGCCTCGACACCTTCAAGCACGTCTCGGACAACTGCTACGCCGCCCTGGTCGACGACCCGGAGCGCGACGTCTTCAAGCCGCCGCACTACCTGGACGCGATGGTCGAGCGGAAGATCCTCGGCAACAAGACACGCGGCGGCTTCTACAAGCGCACCAAGGAAGGCATTCAGACCTTCGATCCGGTCAAGCTCGAGTACCGGGCCAAGGCTGGCGACGCCGACATCAAGAAGTTCTGTAAGAGCCTCAAGGGTTCGCCAGCCGCCCGCGTGAAGGCGCTCGTCGAAAACGACGGCCCCGCGGGCAAGTTCGCTTGGACGGTGCTGTCCCGCACGCTTGCCTACTCCGCGACGATGATCGGCGAGATTACCGACGACGTCGAGGCCATCGATAATGCGATGCAGTGGGGCTACAACTGGGATCTCGGCCCGTTCGAGACCTGGGACGCGATTGGCTTCAAGGAAGGCTACGACCGGATGAAGGCCGAGGGGCTTTCGCTGCCGGCGTCGGTCGACAAGATGGCCGAATCGGGCGCGGAGGGCTTCTACACCGACGACGGCCGCGTCTTCAGTCTCGTCAAGGGCGAGTACGAGGCGCGCGACATCGACCCGCGCAACGCCAGCCTGACCATCATGCGGAAGGGCGAGGCGCCGGTGTTCAGCAACCGCGGCACCGAGGCATGGGACCTCGGCGACGGTGTGCTCGGGCTCACCTTCACCACTAAGGCCAACAGCATCGACGACACGGTGGTCGATGGGATCACCCAGGCTGTCGATGTTGCGGAGCGCGATTTCCGCGGAATGGTGATTTACAACGAAGGCGACCACTTCTGCGTGGGCGCCAATCTCTTTGCGGTCGTGATGGCAGCGCAGCAAAAAGCCTGGGACCAGCTCCGCGGCACCATCAACGGACTGCAGAACGGCCTACAACGAACGAAGTACTCGACGATCCCCGTGGTGGCAGCTCCGTTCGGAATGACCGTCGGCGGCGGTTTCGAGGTCTGCATGGGTGCAGACGCGGTGCAAGCGGCGTCCGAAACCTACGTCGGCCTCGTCGAGGTGGGCGTGGGGCTCTTGCCGGGCGGTGCGGGCAACATGAACATGCTGTGGCGCGCTCTCGAGGGCATCCCCGCCGACACGGACGTCGACACCCTCCCCTTCGTCTCGCGCACCTTCCAGAACATCGCGATGGCGCGTGTGGCCACGGGCGCGGGCGAAGCGCGGGAGTTTGGCTACTTCCGCAAGTCGGACGGCATCTCGTTCGACAAGGCGCGATTGCTGACCGAGGCCAAGGGCCGCGCGATCGGAATGGCAGAGGCCGGCTATCACCCACCGGTGCGGCGTGCATACCGCCTACCCGGCGAGAGCGGCATGGCGACGCTCGACATGATGATCGACTCGCTGCAGGCCGGCGGTTACGCGAGCGAGCACGACGCGCTCATCGCCCGCAAGGTCGCGATGGTGCTTTGTGGTGGCCCATCGGGTGCCGCCCACGAAGTCACCGAAGAACAGATGCTCGAGCTCGAGCGCGAGGCGTTCATCAGCCTCTGCGGCGAGCCGAAGAGCCAGGAACGCATGCAACACATGCTCACCACCAACAAGCCTTTGCGGAACTAGGCCAACCCGGAACCCACGAGCCAACAGGAATCAGGAGTAGAGACATGGGTAAGATTGTCATCGTAGATGCGGTTCGAAGCGCGGTTGGGCGCGCAAAGAAGGGGTCCTTGGCGAACCGGCGTCCGGATGAGCTCGCGGGCGAGGTCATTCGAAAGCTGCTGGAGCGCAACCCGAACGTGGATCCGGCGACGGTGGAGGACTTGGTTCTCGGCTGCGCATTCCCCGAGGGCGAGCAAGGCATGAACGTGGCGCGCATGGTCGGCAGGCTCGGCGGCTTGCCGGAAGAATCCGCCGGGATGACCATCAACCGCTTCTGCTCGAGCGGGCTTCAAGCGATTGCGCTGGCCGCGGGGTCGGTCAAGGCAGGCTTTGACGACGTCGTCATAGCGGGCGGCATGGAGTCGATGACGATGGTGCCGATGACGGGCAATAAGCCGAGCGCATCGCCGGAGGTCATGGAGAAGTACCCAACGACCTACACGCCGATGGGCATCACGGCCGAGAACGTCGCCAACCGGTTCAACATCAGCCGCGAGCAGCAGGATGAGTTCGCGGCGCGCAGCCACGAGCGAGCGCTTGCGGCCATCGAGAAAGGCGCCTTCGTCGACGAGATCGTGCCGGTGCATGGCGTGAAGTTCGACAACAATGGTGAGCGCCAGATGTTCGAGTTCAAGGTCGACGAAATGCCTAGGCCCGGCACGACCGCGGAAGCCCTTTCGAAGCTTCGCCCTGTGTTCGCAGCTAAGGGAAGCGTGACCGCCGGCAACTCTTCACCTCTCTCGGACGGCGCGGCCGCGGCCATCGTCATGAAGAAGAAGAGGGCACAAGAGCTCGGAATCGAGCCGATGGCGATCTTCAAGTCATTCGTCACAGTTGGCGTCGACCCGGCGATCATGGGCATCGGCCCGATCCCCGCTGTGCAGAAGCTGCTCGCCAAGAACGACCTCACCGTCGACGACATCGACGTGTTCGAGGTCAACGAGGCCTTCGCCAGCCAGGCGATCTACGTCCAGCAACAGCTCGGCATCCCCGACGAGAAGCTCAACGTCAACGGCGGCGCCATCGCCCTAGGCCACCCCCTCGGATGCACCGGCGCCAAGCTCACCGCGACGGCCCTCAACGAGCTGAGGCGCCGCGGAGGCAAGCGCGCTGTCGTCACCATGTGCATCGGCGGCGGCATGGGCGCGGCAGGGCTCTTCGAAGCGCTCGACTGAGAACGAAACTGCATCACCGGAGACCGGCCCGCGACGCACGTGCTCGCGAGCGGGACCCGCTCGGCCGACTCTATACGTCGATATACG
>JBGUEF010000303.1:0-4386 GCA_041821485.1 Deltaproteobacteria bacterium | reverse complement strand
CGCCCGACACACTCGGTGCACGCCGAAGAAGTTCGTCTCGAACAGCGTCTTGGCTTCTTCTAGCGATGTGTCTTCCACCGCTCCTGCCATGCCAAGACCGGCGTTATTGACGAGTACGTCGAGCTTCCCTTCGGCAGCCAAGACGAAGTCTACGGCGGCGCGTACCGAGCCATCATCACACACATCCATGGGAATCATCCGTGGGTAGTTCTGAGGCGAGCCTTCTGGGAACGTAGCGCGACGGCTGGTGCCATAAACGCGGTAGCCGAGCTGCGCGAGATGATCGGCGCAGGCCTTCCCAAAGCCGGACGATGCTCCGGTGATTAGAACAACTGATTGAGACATGGAGCTTCTTCCTAGCACCAGCCGTGCCCTGGTGGTCTGAAGAGGGTTCGAGCAGATAGTAAATTCAAACGCCCTTTCGGCTTCGTGCGCCAGGCGACATAGCAAGCTAGTACCGCGCAAATCAGCTCTTAGGATGATCCCCAAGGGCTAAGAGAGCGGGAGTTGGGCTGAGTTGACAGGTTTCAGCGCGTGCGAAACATCGCGCCTAGCGGTGCCTGGCCGTGGAGCTGATGCTGAAACCGCGAATTCTACTGTTGACCGAACAATTTGTGTGCTCACATGCGCATCATGTGGTTTCGTTCGTCGCTGAGGATTGCAGGCGCCTCGTTTTTGATCGTAGGCATCGCCGGGTGCGCCCAGACTTCTGACCCACGGGCCATAGTTGTTCCTTGCGATCCGATGGACCCGCAGAGTTGTCCGCAGGACGAAGGGTTCGCCCAATTTTGCTCGCTCGCCGACAACAGCAGCTGCGTCAACGTATGTCAGGGCGCCAGCGCGCTGCCCGGTGGCTGCGAGACCGACGGCCAGTGCGGCGACGGACTGACATGTGACAACGACCGCACCGGCGGCGAGTCGACTTGCGAATGCGTCCCCGGGAGCAAGGATTGCGTTCCGGCGTTCACCGACATTGGGGGCACCCCCGAAAACCCGGTTGTCTGGGAAGAGAAGTACACTTGCGTTGACAACAACGGCAGCTGTTTCGCCGGCGGAGCGAGCGACAACAACCAGCCGATCACCTTCGAGCTCGTTCAAGACGGCAAAGACGTCACTGGAACCGTTCGCGCGGGCCCGGGCGAGGGAGACGTGTTCGAAGGAGAGTTCTGTGGGAACGAGTTTCGGTGGATCGACGTGACACCCGGTGTGCAAGATCCCGAGCAGGGATGCTGGACCTTCACCAGCAACAGCTTCAACAAGCGTTCTTTCGTCGCCGACGATTTCGACTGCGTGGGTAGCGGGACGCGTGGCGCGGGGTCGACACCTCCGGACATCATCTCCTGCCAGGACCTAGGCTCGGCCTCAATCAACTACACCAAATGCCCTGCACCCCCCCCGGCAGCCCCCCAGCTCCCTAGGGACGCCGTGACCCCCTGATCACCTCTGCCATAGTGACGACGTAATCGACGGCGTGATGGACGTGCCGAGCGCAGGCGCTCAGGACGCGACGGGTCACCCGGTGAACTGCGACAAGGAGCGCGTTACCACCCGCGTACAATACACCACCGGGGGCGAGGAAAACTTCCGCTATGTGGTGACCACTCGGTTCGCTGAGGTGGAGGTGCCCGACTTCAAGAGCGTGGGCATCGAGCGTTGCGACCCGCTTTCCGACAACGGTCTCTGGCAGTGTCCGCCGAGCACCGAGAGCCTGCAGTACACCTGCGAGGGGCTGGTTGCGAAGCCCTGCACGTTTTCTTGGGGCGTTGGGACCCACCGGGGGAACACCGTTATCGTCGACTGCACGACCGAGACGCAGAACACTTACGCACAGCGCCCGGAACTCAACAGCACCACAAGGTATGGCTGCGAGAGCGTGTCGCTCTTCTACTGAGCGTCGGGCTCGATCGTGAGCATCGAGAAACCCGCACCTGGTCGGAGCACCGCGACATCAACGAAGTCATGCTGGCCACGAGCCTCGTTCCCGCCGGTTTTCTGTTCATGCCCTTGGCGAACGCAGGCTAACAAACCGACGTCGCTACTGCGTGCTGCGCTGACAGGTGGTTCCGCGGAACGCGCGAGGCATAGTCCGAAAAGGGTCATCGCTCACGCCATTGCTCCAGCAAAGACGCAGGGGAAGGCAGCCAGCCGAGCCAGGCTGCCAGGACAATCACGAGCGTGTACGCGGTCGCCACGAACAAATCTTTTCGGAGCGTCGCCTTCCTGGTGCTCACTACGCCCACAACCCCTTTGTGGAGCAGCACGAAACCAAGCAAGTTCGTCAGCCAGTAACCCAGGGCGAAGGCTGGGACGTAGAGGCGCTCGTCGAGCAGAGAGAACGGCGCGGCGAACAGATACGCCAATGGCACGTTGACCACCAGGTCGTTCCACCAGGAAAGCGGCGAAAGCAGCCATCCAAGCCCCGCCACGATCGCGCTCCCCGCTCGCCGACCCCGACCGGGCCGGTCCTTGGATGTTTCAGGCTCCACGAAGTACCTCCTCTGAGTATACTGATGCCTTTCAGGCCCTGCTGCCCTTCACCGTGACTGTATCCATCGACGATATCCGCCGCGCTCACGAGCTCATCCTGCCGAGCATCGTGCGCACTCCGTTCGAGCCGTCCGAAACGCTGTCGGCCCTAACTGGCCTGCAGCTGCATCTGAAATTCGAGAACCAACAGTTCACCGCGTCGTTCAAGGAACGGGGAGCGCTCAATCGCTTGTTGGACCTGACGCGAGCGCAACGCGCGCGAGGCGTGATCGCCATGTCCGCCGGCAATCACGCGCAAGCGCTCGCCTATCATGGGAGGAGGCTAGGGATACCGACGACTATCGTCATGCCGCGCACCACACCCAATTCCAAGGTGGAGCAGACCCGTGCACACGGTGCCGAGGTGATCTTGCATGGGAGCCAGTTCGATGAGACACGGGCCTTCACGCAAGAGCTGGCGCGCCAACGGGATCTGACCCTGGTTCACCCCTATGACGACCCAGCGGTGATTGCGGGTCAAGGTACGCTGGCGCTGGAGATGCTGGAGACCGGGCATCGAATCGACAC
Source organism: Deltaproteobacteria bacterium (assembly GCA_041821485.1). GTDB lineage: Bacteria > Myxococcota_A > Polyangia > Polyangiales > Houyiibacteriaceae > SG8-38. The sequence goes on along the minus strand of JBGUEF010000303.1, from coordinate 1,332 downwards.
CCTCCTTGTGCCCATTGGTGGTGGCGGCCTGATCTCCGGTGTGGCCGTTGCAGCCAAGGCGCTGCTTCCCAGCATCCAGGTCGTCGGCGTGCAGAGCGAGCGTTACCCGTCGGCGCACCATGTTTTTCACGGCCTCGAGCCGAGCGATGTTCCAAACCATGACACGATTGCTGACGGCATTGCAGTCAAGTCACCCGGTGTCCTCACCATGGAGCTGATTCGACGGTACGTCGACGACATCGTCCTTGTGAGTGAAGACGACATCGAGCAGGCGATCTTCGTGCTCGCTGAAATCGAGAAGACCGTCGTGGAAGGTGCCGGCGCAGCAGGTGTCGCAGCCGCGATGAGGCACAAGGATCGGTACCAGGGCCAAAACGTCGGAACCATCCTCTGCGGCGGCAACATCGACATGATGACCCTGTCCTCAGTCCTGCAGCGAGGCATGGTGCGCAGCCACCGGCTGGTGAGGCTCGAGGTCGAGGTGCCGGACATTCCAGGCGCCCTCGGCCAAGTCACCCAGCTGGTCGGCGAGCTACACAGCAACATCATGGAAATCAGCCACCAGCGTGCATTCGGCGCTTCCTCAGCCCGCGCGGCGATCGTGGACATGGTGCTGCAGCTTCGCGGCGAAGAACAGGCGGAACAGGTCTTGGACGCCTTGTCAGCCCGGGGTTTCGACGCTCGTTTGGTCGACTGAGCACTGGTCCGCGTCGTCGCGCTTCAAACCTCCCGGGTTGAAATCCTAGAGTGCTGTGGACAAAGTTGCGTGCAGTGGCACAGCACTGCAAAACCATGTGGCGCCCGGACGGGGATCCAGCAGGCGATCGCGAAACGGTCTGACGTCGACCCCGCGCAGCATCAGCGACCGGAGTACGCCGGCCTGTGCCTCCTCAGAACCCCGTCGACCGTACAATCGTTGATATTTCCGCGCTCGGGGTCAAGCTAGCCTGGCCCGATGCTTCACTTGCTGTACGCCCTGCTCGCGACCGCCAGATCGAGCCTGAAGCCGCAGCGCGAACTCGCTCTGCAGACCCCCGCCTCGTGACAACAGCTGGCCATTGTGCTCCGAACGACATCTCACCGCACAACACATCCCTCAGTTGAGGGATGGAACCGTTCCGGGTTTACCCGAGACTCTGCGGTGCCCCGATTGCGATAGAAAGAACCCGACCGAAGCCGGGCTTCCTGATGGCGGTGACCCCAACGATGCGAAGTTGGAACCAATTTTCCGCTTTCATTGAAGAGTGGGACGAGCTTCGGAGGCTGGCGGCGTAAAGTCAACTTCGCTTTCGTATCTGCTAGCTGAACCGAGGGAAGGTTTCGCTGCTCTCT
>JBGUEF010000302.1:0-4407 GCA_041821485.1 Deltaproteobacteria bacterium | reverse complement strand
ATCTTCGTGCAGACCTTCGACCACGGCATGGACGTGTTCACCGTCCCCGGCTCAGGTGACGCCTGCCTTCCGTGGGCGACCGCGCGTGGAGGCCCACTTCGAATGGGGCAGCCGAACGGTGGCTGAGCGCCACGCCCGGGATGTAAACCCGCGAGTGGCTATTTGCGCGGTGGCAGACCGCGCACGAGGGTGAGGAACTCCATGCTGGTGCCCGCGCGACGGTGCTCGGACAGGGCCTGATAGTCTGGGTCGGCCCACCAGGCGCGTGCCTTCTCCTCTGATGGGAATTGGAAGATCACCATGCGACCGGGGCGGGGTGACTCGCCCTCGAGCGTGTCACTGTGGTCGTCGTAGGTGAAGAACTCGCCATCGTGGCGCTTCAGGATCGGAAAGAACCCCTTCTCGTACTTCCTGTAGGTGTCGGCATCGTGGATGCGGAAATTCGCGATCATGAAGCAAGGCACATCGGACATGGATCAGCTCCTCCTCAATTCGAGCCTGGGACGGATCATCCCCAGACGGCTCGAGTCAACATTGACCCTGGCGGGCAAGCTAGGATAGCACTCAAGTGAGCGGCCGGGAGCGTTCATCTCCGCCACTCCAGGGAGCTCGACATGCGCCAGAAAACACGCGGTGAGGTGGTTACATGGTGATCCTCGCCATCGACCTCGGTACGTCGAACGTGAAGGCCGCCGTAGTCCGGCGCGACGGTGCGCTGCTTGGCACCGGCCGCGAGTCCATCGAGACGATTCTCACAGACGACGGCGGCGCAGAGCAGGACGCAGAGCGCGTGTGGCAGGCCGTGGTGATGGCGGCGGAGCAGGCCCTGGCCTCATTGCCAAACCGACGCGACGTCCGAGGCATTGCCTGCGCCAGTCAGTACTCCTCGATCGTGCCGGTCGGCACGGACGGTCATCCCACGGGCAACATGGTCGTCTGGATGGATAAGCGCGGCGCCCCGGCCCGACTCGAAAAGCTGCCCGGCGGACGGCGCATGAAGCCGAGCCTCTTTCGAATGGGGCGCTGGGTACAGATCCACGGCATCCCGCCGCTCGACTCCGGTGCCGACTCCCTCGCCCACATGCGCTGGATCAAGCTCGCCCGCCCGGACGTCTACGCGCGAACCGCGACTTTCCTCGAGCCGATGGATTACGTGGCCATGCGGCTGAGCGGGCGCCGAGTGGCCAACCAGTGCTCCAGCTTCCTGATGCTGCTAACCGATAACCGGCGGCCGGATCCTGCTTACCATCCGACGCTGGTGAAGTGGTCTGGCCTCGACGCGGAGAAGCTGCCGGAGCTCGTTCCGTTGGATGAGCCGATCGGGCCGGTGCTCCCCGAGATCGCCGAGCGCCTCGGGCTTGCGAACGATACGCTCGTCTTCCCGGCGATCAACGACACCCAAGCTGGCGGGGTCGGCGCGGCGGCCTTCGCGGGCGACCACGCCGGGATCTCGCTCGGCACGACCGGAGTGTGCGTCACCCACGTCGACTTCAAGAGGACCGACGTCCGCAACTCCCTGGTCAGCATGCCGTCCCCAATCCCGGGCCGCTATTTCGTCATGGCGGAGGCGGGGATCGGCGGCGGAGCGATCGAGTACTTTCTCGAGCGCCTCGTGTTCGCGAGCGATAACTTCGCGGACCACAGCCTCGCCGAAAAGTTCTCCGCGTTGGAGCGCGCCATCGCGCCGATTGCGCCCGGCAGTGACGGCGTGCTCTTTCTTCCCTGGCTGACTGGCTCGGTGACGCCAGCTGAGGACGGTCTAGTGCGAGGCGGATTCCTGAACCTCTCGCTGCAGACGACCCGCGAGCATCTTGCGCGGGCGGTGCTCGAAGGAGTGGCGTTCAATCTCCGCTGGGTGCAGGAACGCGTCGCGAAGTTCACCAAGCGGGACATCTCCCGGATCAGACTCTACGGCGGTGGCGCGCTCTCGTCAGCCTGGTCTCAGATCTTCGCCGATGTCCTTCAACTTCCCGTTGAGCAACTGCGCGACCCGGAGTACGCGGCGAGTCGTGGCCTGGCGCTGCTTGGCTTCCACCGGCTCGGCGAGCTTACGCTCGAGGAGATCGAGGCGAACATCCCGGTGGCAGCGGTCTATGAGCCACGGCGTGAGCTTGCTGGACGTTACGACGAGATGTTTACCCAGTTCGTTCGTGTGTTTCGAAAGAATCGCGATATCTTTCATGCGCTAAATGTTGGGAGCCAGTCATGAGCGACACAATTGAATCCTTGATGAGAGGCCTTTATCCATACGCCGAAAGCCACGGCGTAATCCGCGGACTTCCTGCGGAGGGCCGTTCAACCGACGCAATTCTCGGCGAGCTTCGAGCCATCGCCAGCTCAGAGGACCGAGCCTGGGAGACGGGCCGCTGTTCCGGCACCATGTACAGCGGCGACCACGAGCACTACGACTTCTTGAATTCGGTCTTTTCGCTCTTCTCGTACGTCAACTCGCTTCAACGAGATATCTGCCCGAGCATGACTCGCTTCGAGTCGGATATCATCGCGATGACCCTCGACCTCATGCACGGCGACGAGGTCAGCAAGCAGCAGCCGGCGCACAAAGCATGTGGCGCGGTGGGCTTCGGCGGCACCGAGAGCATCATCAATCCGCTGCTGATTTATCGCGACAAGGCGCGCGCCGAGCGGGGCATCGATCGCCCCAAGGTCATCATCCCGGACACCGCCCACCCGGCCTTTCGCAAGGGCGCACACCTGCTCGGTATCGAATGCATCCAGGCGCCGACGGATCCGAAATCAACCCAGGTTGACGTAGACTTCGTCCGCGACCGGATCGACGACCGCACGGTGGCTATCGTCGGCTCGGCCGGAAACTACCCCTACGGCACGATCGATCCCATCGACGCCCTGTCGGATTTGGCGGTGGAGCACGGGGTCGGGCTGCATGTGGACGGCTGCCTCGGCGGTTTCATCCTTCCGTGGGGCGAAGCCCTTGGCTACGACATTCCGGCGTTCGACTTTCGACTGCCAGGCGTGACTTCCATCTCCGCCGATACTCACAAGTTCGGGTACGGCCTCAAGGGCACGTCGGTCGTCGTCTACCGAGACGCCTCGTTCCGCAAGTACCAGTACTACATCGAGCCATCGTGGAAGGGCGGCATCTACGCATCGAACGGGCTTGCGGGTAGCCGCTCGGGCGGCCTCATCGCGGCGACCTGGGCTGCGATGGTGCGCTACGGGCGGGACGGTTACCTGCGCTACGCCAAGCAAATCTTCGAAACCGCCTTCCGGATGCAGGACGCCGTCAAGGCCCTGCCCGAGCTCGCGATCATGGGGTCTCCGACCTTCTGTTTTGCGTTCCGCTCGGACGCGTTCGACATCTACCACGTCAACGACTTCATGAAGACACGGGGCTGGCGCTTCAATGGGCAACAGCACCCGAACGCCATTCACATGTGCGTGACTCGGCCCCAAACCAGGCCGGGCGTTGCCGAGGCGTTTGCGACCGACCTCCCTGAAGCCGTCGCATACGCGCACGCGAACCGAGATGCCGAGCCACAGAGCTCCCCGATTTACGGCGGCGGTGCCGCGGGCATTCCGATCGATACGCCGGAGGCGGTGGAGATGCTCATGACGATGGCGCTGGACACGCTGCAGGCGTATCCGTTCTGAGTCGGGATGGGAGACAGGCCATGAGACCAAACGTCAATCTGCCTCGACCGCAAGGGAGCCCCAGAGGAACCGTCGCAGGCTTCGCCTACGCCGCTGTTTGCTACGCTGCATCTCAGGCGGCGTTCGCGTATTTCATCCTGTTCCTCAACGGCGTGCTCGTGCCAAAGGGTATCGACGACGGCGTCGCGCGTTCCTTGCCGGTCGCCCTCGCCCTCAACCTTGGGCTCCTCGCGCTGTGGGGACTCCAGCACTCAGTCATGGCCCGCCGGGGCTTCAAGGAGCGCTGGACGCGTCTCGTTCCAGCTCACACCGAACGCGCGACGTACTGCCTGGCCTCGGCCGTGGCTCTCATGGTGGTGATGCTCGGGTGGACGCCCACGGGCGGCGTCGCGTGGGCATTCGACTCCGCCCTCGTGCGCAACGGAATCATCGGTCTCCAGGCGGCGGGCTGGATGCTGCTATTCGCGGCCAGCTTCGAAATCGACCACTACGAAACGTTCGGACTGAAGCAACCGTTCTACGCGATGAAGGGCAAGTCGATGCCCGAATTCCACTTCCAGACCAAGCGCATCTACCGCTTCGTGCGCCATCCTATCCAGACTGGCATCTTCATCGGCATGTGGGCTGCCCCCACGATGTCGAGCAGCCACTTGATGTTCGCGAGCCTGATGACCGTCTACATCTTAGTCGGGCTCTACTTCGAAGAACGTGACCTGGTGCGCCAGTTCGGGGAACGTTATCGCCGCTACCAACGAGAAGTACCGCGCCTCCTCCCCT
>JBGUEF010000301.1:0-4414 GCA_041821485.1 Deltaproteobacteria bacterium | reverse complement strand
TCATCGCGTTGCGCCTCGTCGAACAGGTGCTGATCGTCCGCATTCAACGCCTCGCCGAGAAGACCCACACCGTCATCGACGACCTGGTCATCGGCGCGCTCCGCAAGACGAAGCTCTTTTATCTTCTCATCGTTTCGGTCTTTGCGGGCTCACTTTGGGTGAAGCTTGAGCCCGACCTCCGCGCGGTGATCTTGCACGTCGCGATCGTCGCGACCCTGATCCAGGGCGGGATCTGGATCAGCGCAGGCCTCCAGATCTGGCTCCAGCACTACCGCGCGACCGCGGAAGACGGCGCCAACCGCACCACCATGAACGCCCTGAGCTTTCTCGCTCGCCTGGCACTCTGGGGGACGATCCTCTTGCTCGTCCTCGACAACCTCGGGATCGACGTCACGGCCCTCGTGGCCGGCATGGGCATCGGCGGGATTGCAATCGCACTGGCCGTTCAAAACATCCTCAGCGATTTGTTCGCCTCGCTTTCGATCGTGCTCGATAAGCCATTTGTGAACGGGGACTTCGTGGTCGTCGGCGACATGGCGGGCTCCGTCGAACACATCGGCATCAAGACCACCCGCATTCGAAGCATTTCGGGCGAGCAACTGATATTTTCCAACACCGACCTGCTCGGCAGCCGCATTCGCAACTTCGGCCGGATGAGAGAGCGTCGGGTCGTCTTCTCGCTAGGGATTACGTATCAAACCCCGGCGGAGAAGCTCGAGCGCGTCCCCGGCTTGATTCGAGCCACCATCGAATCGCAGCAAAGTGCCCGCTTCGACCGCTCACACTTCGCGTCCTACGGCGACTCCGCGCTCAACTTTGAAACCGTCTACTACGTCGAATCCTCCGACTACGCCACGCACATGGACATCCTCCAGTCGGTCAACCTCAGCATCTACCGAAGCTTCGCCGCAGAAGGCATCGAGTTCGCCTACCCGACCCAAACCCTCTTCATCGAAAAACCTTAACCCTTTGAAAAAGGGGACTGTCCCCTTTTTCGAAGGGTTAATTGGTTTTGTGAAACATTTTGGGGGTGGGGGCGTTAATGGGGGGTGATGAGGAGTTGGCGGACTATCGTTTTGGGGGTTCCGATTCTCGTTGTTGCCATTTTGGTGGCGATTGGGGTGACCTCTACGCGCGCTGATTCGCCTGCGTTGGCGAAGGCGACTTTTGCAGGTGGGTGTTTTTGGTGCATGGAGCCGCCGTTTGAGAAGTTGCCAGGCGTGGTTAGTGTCACGTCCGGCTACACGGGCGGTAAGGCGACGGCGCCGTCTTACGAAGAGGTGAGCTCGGGGCGGACTTCCCATGTCGAGGCGGTTCAGGTGAAGTACGACCCGACCGTGATCTCCTACGAGTATCTGCTGAAGGTTTTTTGGCGACAGATCGACCCGACCGATGCTGGTGGCCAGTTCGCCGACCGCGGTAAGCAGTACCGGGCCGCGATTTTCGCGCACGACCGTGAACAGCGCGCACTGGCCGAAACTTCGAAACGCGAGCTCGAAAAGAGTGGTATTTTCAAGGCGCCTATCGTCACGCCTGTTCGATGGGCTGAACCGTTCTACGCTGCCGAGGCCTACCACCAGGACTATTACAAAAAGAACCCCGCGAGCTACAAGCGCTACCGCGCTGGGTCTGGACGCGAGGGTTTCCTCAAATCCGTGTGGGGCGAGAGGCCGCTCGAAGCGCCTGAAAAACCCAAAGCCACAAAGAACAAACCGATGACCGACAAGAGCAAGGAATACGACAAGCCCGCAGAGGCCGAGCTCCGTAAGGAACTGACGCCGCTGCAGTACGCGGTCACCCAGGAGGAAGGGACCGAGCCGCCGTTCCGCAACGAGTTCTGGGACAACAAGAAAGATGGCATCTACGTCGACGTCGTCAGCGGCGAGCCCCTCTTCAGCTCGAAGGACAAGTACAAGAGCGGCACGGGCTGGCCGAGCTTCACCAAGCCGATCGAAAGAGAAAACGTGACAGAGCATGCCGACCGCAAGCTGATGTCGACGCGGACCGAGGTCCGAAGCAAACATGGGGACAGCCATCTCGGTCACGTCTTCGAGGATGGGCCCGCGCCTGCAGGGATGCGGTACTGCATCAACAGCGCGTCTCTGCGATTCATCGCCAAAGAGGATCTCGCCAAAGAGGGTTACGGCGAGTACCTGACGCTGTTCGAGTAGCCGATGAAGCTTCGCGATCGAATCAAGCCCTGGGCGCAGGACTGGGCCATGCGCTTCATGGACGACTTGAGGCCGGAGACGCTCGACCAGGCGCGGGGCGAGGTGCTCGAAATAGGATTTGGAACCGGCCGCAACCTTCGCCACTACTCGAGCGAGGTGCGGTCCGTCTGGGGCATCGACCCGATGACGACCGAAGGTGTCGGCCCCGTGGAACGGCGGATCGCGCGAGCCCCCTTTCCCGTGGAGCGAGCTGCCCTTCGCGCCGACAACCAACTGCCTTTCGACGCGGGGCGCTTCGACTGCGTGGTCACGACATGGACGCTGTGCTCGATTCCCGATGCGCGCGCGGCGCTCGACGAGATGCATCGCGTGCTGAGGCCCGGCGGACTCTATCTCTTCATCGAGCACGGCCGTGGCCGCACCGAGAGCACCATTCGCTGGCAAGAACGCCTCAACCCTGCGTGGAACAGGTTCACCGACGGCTGCAACATCAACCGGCCGGTCGACGAGCTCGTCGAGCAGTCCGGATTCGAGCTCACGTCACTCAACGAGTTCAAGGGCAAGGGGCCGCGGCTGATTTCGCATCTGTACCGTGGCATCGCGAAGCGCCACTAGGGAGCAGTCCCCTTTTCTGACGGCGGTGCTAACCTTGCGGGGATGTCGTTGCTTCGCCGAGGCCTGTCGTTGATCTGGGAGGCACCGCAAACTGCACTTGGGGCGGCGATGCTGGGGGCGGAAGCCCTGCGGAGTCGCGTCGTGAACGTCGAGCTCGAGGACGGCCGACTCGTCGTCGAGTCCAAGGGGACGGGCGTCTCGCTCGGGTACATCGTGTTTTGGAGCCGTGAAGACAGCCGCTGGCACGACTTGGACATCCGAAACCGTGCCCACGAGCTCGGGCACACGAAGCAATCACGGCTCCTAGGGTGGCTCTACTTGCCTGTCATCGGGTTGCCGTCTATCTCGCGAGCAGCCTACGCCCTCGCGCATCGCGAAGTAACCGGCCGCCAGTGGACCCGGTATTACGAGGGCTACCCGGAAAACTGGGCCGACCGTCTCGGCGGTGTCATTCGCGAGAAAGAACAAAGCTGATGGAGCTTGAAACCGTCGGAACCGACTACCCGGGGTTCCTTTACCGCCGCCAGCCACGCAACGTCTACTGGGAGACGACCATCTCGTGCGACCTGGCGTGCCAGCATTGCCGTGCGAGTGCGATTCCGCACCGCGACCCCGCGGAGCTGAGCACCGAGCAGGGCAAGGCGCTGATGCGAAGCGTTCAAGAGCTCGGCAGTATGCTCGTGCTGACGGGCGGTGACCCGCTCAAGCGGCCGGACATCGCGGAACTGATCGAGTACGGGCGCTCCCTACCGATTCACGTGTCCATTACGCCCAGCACGACGCCGCTGCTGCAGCGCGAGACGGTCAACCGGTTCCGCGACCTCGGGGTGAGCGCGATGGGCGTGAGCCTCGATGGGCCCACCGCTGAGATTCACGACGCGTTTCGCAATGTCCCGGGCACGTTCGAGTACTCGATGCGCGCGCTCGAGTGGGCGCGCGAGTTCGATATTCCGGTGCAGGTCAACACGACGATCACCGCGAAGACACTTCCACACGTGCAGGCGATGTATGAGTTGCTGCGCGACAAGGCCGCCCCTCCGGTTCGCCGCTGGAGCCTTTTCTTGCTGGTGCCCGTTGGCCGCGGGTCCGAGCTCGACACGCCGAGCGCCGACGACGTGGAGAGGCTCCTCGCCTGGGTCTACTCGATCTCCGAGGAAGCGCCTTTTCGGGTGGGCACGACCGAGGCACCCCACTATCGGCGCTACTGGATTCAGCAGAAGCTTGCCGAAGGTATGCCGCTCAAAGACATCCAGGCGCGGGCGCGCCAGATGGCGTTTGGTATCCGCGACGGTAACGGGGTGATTTTCGTTTCGCATCTCGGCGAGGTGTACCCGGCCGGGTTCTTACCCTACCCGCTGCTCGGAAACGTCAAAGATCAGGCCCTCCACGAGATCTACCGCGGGTCCGAGGCGCTTCACGAGATTCAGGACCCGAGCAATTACAGAGGTCGCTGTGGTCGCTGCGAGTTCAAGTTCGCCTGCGGTGGCTCGCGAGCCCGCGCATACGCGATGACCGGTGATCCGCTCGGCGAGGATCCCCTCTGCGCGTATCAGCCCGCCTGAGCGCAGGCCTACTTCTTCGGCAGCCCGAGCGCCCGGTCGGCGAGATCGTCGTCAACAGCCAAGCCG
>JBGUEF010000300.1:0-4414 GCA_041821485.1 Deltaproteobacteria bacterium | reverse complement strand
CCTTTGCAAGCCGACCCGTCCGCAGGGTTCCCGTGTCGTGTCCCGCCGTGCCCCGGTTCGCTCGTGAGCACGTGCGTCGGGAGCCGTTCTCCGGTGATACAGTCGTCGTTTAGAGCTTGAGGGCGCGTTTGACGTAGTTGGGTAGGGCGAAGACCGCTTGGTGGAGGTCTTCGTTGTAGGCCTTTGAGCCCTCGACGATGGCTTCCTGGCGTTCCGGGAATGGCCGGAGGGGTTCGCCGGTGTTGGAGCACCAGGTCCAGCTCCAAGTTCCGGTGCCGTAGAGGGGGACTGGGCCTAGGTATGGGTGGACTTCGGAGAACAGGTTACGGAGCTTGTGTTGAATCTCGACGAAGACGTCCAACATCAGAAGTGGCGACTCGCTCTGCAACGCCATGACACCGTCGGGGGAGAGCATGCGCTGGCAGCCTCGATAGAAGCTTTCGTCGAAGAGCACCGCACCTGGGCCGATAGGATCGGTTCCGTCGAGCAAGATGACGTCATACTTCTCGTCGGCGCTATTCTTCACGTACTCGATGCCGTCGATGAAGCGGACCTCGAGGCGGGGATCGTCCCAGGCCGTTCCGATGCCGGGTAGGTACTGCCTGGACGCATCGACGACCATCTCGTCGATCTCGATCATCACGCATTCCCTCACGTCGGGATGTCGGAGCACTTCCCGGACCGTGCCGCCGTCGCCTCCGCCAATGACGAGCACGCGATCGATGCGCGGCGCGGTCGTCAGCGCCGGGTGTGCGAGCATTTCGTGATAGAGGAACTCGTCGTACTCGCTGGTCATGAAGACGTTGTCGATGACCAGGACCCTCCCGAATCCAGACGTGTCGATGATCTCGATCTTTTGGAACGGGCTCTGCACCGAAAACAGGGTCTCCTTGACGAGAAGCCCAAGCCGCGTGTGCTCATCAAAAATTTCTTCGTACCAAAGGCCCATCGGTTCCTCGCTAAAGGCCTAGCTGAAGTTGCCGGCCACGCACAGCCCCGAGCTCCAGTGGCTGCTGTTGCTGCGCCAGAAGCAGCTCGGTGCTCTGATGTCCGAGCGCGGCTTCGGCAGAGCTCCGTGCTAGCTGAGGCGAGTTGTTGGTTTCCGAAAGGTGCATCAAAACGACGCGCCTCGGGGCGTGCGCAAGCCCCGCCAGCAGATCTCCGGCCTGGCCGTTCGACAGGTGACCGAGCGATCCACCCACGCGTCGTTTCAACATCGCGGGGTAAGGACCCGTTTCGAGCATGTCCGGGTCGTGATTGGCCTCTAGCAGGAGCGTCTCGCATTCACCGAGGAAGCCCCCGAGCCCTTTGGGAACGTGCCCGAGATCGGTGACCAAACCTACGGTGGTGACCTTCGTTTCGAATACGAGCGCTACCTGAGGCGCGTCATGCGGAATCGATCGCGAGTGGATCGTGATGTCACCGACGACGAAACGCCGGCCGACGGTGAACGTCTCGGCTTGCACCGTCGGCTTCAGGCGAATGGATTGCATCGTTGCTTCGCTGGCGCGAACTGGACAACCAAGACGGGTGGCGTAGGTCGATGCATGCGCCGCGTGGTCACTATGGCTATGCGTCACGACTAGGGCCGCGATGTTTGTCGGGGCTTGACGGCCAATCGCGGCGAATCGCTGAACGAGTTTGCGGTGTGACAGACCGGCGTCGACCAGAACGCTGGTTTCCCCGGACTCCAAGAGAAGCGCGTTGCCTTCGCTCCCGCTTCCAAGGATCGTCACCCTCACGCGCAAGCTAGAGCACAGCTCGAATCGCTTGGCAAGACTCTTAGCTTGCAAGTGTGGGTTTTAGGCGCGAGAGTTCGGCCGTGGGCGACACGGATTCGGAATACGATAGTGTTCTCCTGGTGTCCTTCGGGGGGCCGGAGCAACGCGCGGACGTCATGCCGTTCCTCGAGAACGTGGTCCGAGGCAAGAACATCCCTCCGGACCGGCTCAAGGAAGTCGCGGCGCACTACAATCACTTCGAGGGCAAGAGTCCTCTCAATGACCAGAATCGCGCATTGATTGCGGCACTCGAAGAAGAGCTTCGCGGCAACGAGATCGACCTCCCGGTGTATTGGGGCAACCGCAATTGGAACCCGTTCATCCTCGAGGCGCTTCGTCAGATGCGCGACGACGGCAAGACGCGCGCTCTTGCGTTCGTCACCTCGGCGTACAGCAGCTACAGCGGATGCCGGCAGTATTTGGAGAACATCGAGAAGGCGCGCGAAGAGCTGGGCGAGGGTGCACCCACCGTCGCCAAGTTGCGAGCGTTCTACAATCACCCGGGCTTCATCGAAGCGAACGTCGATCGCCTGCTCGCCGCCCTCGAGACCTTGCCCAAGGAGCGGCGCGAATGTGCTCGTGTCGCGTTTACTGGACACAGCATTCCGGTCGCGATGGCCGAAACCTCCGATTACGCCGAGCAGCTCGAAGAGACGGCCCGTTTGGTGGCCGAGGGCGCCCGCCACGAGCGTTGGCAGCTCGCGTATCAGAGCCGCAGCGGAGCGCCGCACATTCCCTGGCTTGGTCCGGATATCCTCGAGCATCTCGATGCGCTGTCACAAATCAACGTGAAAGACGTGGTGATCGCGCCGATCGGGTTCTTGTCGGACAACATGGAGGTGATCTGGGATCTCGATCACGAGGCCCGGGACTACGCCAACGAGCTCGGAATCACCTTGACGCGGGCGCCCACGGTGGGGACCCACCCCGCGTTCGTGTCGATGATACGTGAGCTCATCGAGGAGCGCCTGGGCAAGGTCGTGGTGCGGCAGGCTTTGGGCAAGCGAGGCCCGTACCGCGACGAGTGTCCGCCGGATTGCTGCCAGTATCAGCCCCGCGTGTCGCGGCCGCCCGAGCCGGCTTGAGCGGCGGCTGACTATTCAGGGTCTTTGAACGAAGGCGCGCGCTTCATCATGTTCGCCTGCACCGCCTCCGTTTGATTGGGGCTGCCGAGCAGGCCGACTTGAAGGGCGGTCTCGAGCTTGAGCGCGTCGGCACGTGACATGCCCGGCGCATCTCTGAGGAGCGTTTTGCCCGCGCGGATGGCATGCGGCGACTTGGTCGCGATCAGGCGGGCGGTTTCGAGTGCATCCGCGAGCGGATCGTCTGAGACCTTGGTGGCGAGTCCGAGCTCGACGGCCTCGGTGCCGGAGACGATGCGCCCCGTGAACGTCAGTTCCTTCGCGACATCGATGGGAACGAGCCGCAATAGCGTCTGCGTGATGCTCATGTCCGGGATCAAGCCCCACTTGATCTCCATGACGGAAAACTGGGCATCGGCGGTGACGTAGCGAAGGTCTGCGCCGAGAGCGATCTGCAGGCCACCGCCGAAGGCGAAGCCGTGCACTGCGGCGATCACGGGGACATTCACCTCCTGCCAGATCCAACCCGCCCGTTGCGCTATGTTGGCCGGGCTCTCTTCGCCCCGCGCGAGGAGCTTTTGCATCAAGTCGGGCGCTCCGAGGAACGAGGCGAAATCGAGGCCGGCGGAAAAGGCTTTGCCTTCGCCGTGCAACACGACCGCTCGGACGCTGTTGTCAGCGATGATGCGCTTCCCCATGCGGATGAGCCCGTCGAACATGTCTGCGTCCAGGGCGTTCCGCTTTTCAGGGCGTGACATGCGAACCGTGGCGACGTGGTTGTCAATGGTGAGCTGGACACGTTCGGACATGCGGACTCCTTAGCTAAAGACGACGGTCTTGTTGTCGTAGACGAGGATTCGGTCGTCAAGGTGCAAGCGGACGGCGCGCGCCAGCACGACCTTTTCCAGGTCGCGTCCCTTGCGTACGAGGTCCTGCACCGAGTCGCTGTGTGAGCACCGCACGACGTCCTGCTCGATGATCGGCCCATCATCGAGCTGCGCCGTGGCGTAGTGGGCGGTGGCGCCGATCAGCTTGACGCCTCTTTCGAACGCGCGGTGATAGGGCTTGCTGCCCATGAACGCCGGCAGGAACGAATGGTGAATGTTGATGACCCGGCCCTCATAGCTCTTCAGAAAGTCATCGCTGAGAATCTGCATGTATCGGGCGAGCACGGCCAGGTCGACGTCCGCTTCCCTCAACAGTTCCAGAGCCCGGTTCTCTTGGGCGCGCTTTGTGTCTTTGGTGATCGGCAGGCAGTGGAAGGGGATTCCGAATTGTTCCGCCACCGGCTCGAGGTCCGGGTGGTTGCTGATGATCATCGGGATTTCGGTGGACAGCTCACCGCTGCGCTGCCGCAACAGCAGGTCGTACAGACAATGATCGTACTTCGAAACGAAAATGGCAGTCCTCGAGCGGCGATGGCCGTCCGCGAGGCGCCAGTCCATCGAGAAGCGGGCTGCGACCTCGGAAATCGCTGTCTTCAGGCTCGTGCGGTCCGTGTGAAGCTCGGAGAGATCGAATTTGATGCGCTGGAAGAACTGGCCGGCCACC
>JBGUEF010000299.1:0-4438 GCA_041821485.1 Deltaproteobacteria bacterium | reverse complement strand
GACCGCCTCATTGACGAGCCGATTCGGGCGCCACGTTTGCCAGCGCGCATCTGGCGCGAGGCGAGTGCTAGCCCAAGCGCCGTCAAGGCTCAAGGGCGAACCAGTGACACGATTTCACCCAGCGAACAAACGTGCAACTACGATCCTTCTTCATCGCGTTGCACTGTTCGATTCCCACCGCCTCCACCCAACAAGCGCAATAGTTGCTTCAGCCTAGCAAGCTCGGGATCTGATTTGTCATAAGAAATGTCATGAATCCGTCCCCGCAATCGGTCGGCATCGACCTCAAAGAGCGCACCGCCTCCCAGAGCACCGGCCGTTTCCAACCAAGCGACACAGCATTGATGGGCTCGAAGCTCGCATTGCCAGGCGGCCTTGATGCTTACCGAAGGGGACCTCCAACGGTGCGCGGTTGAGAAGGACGCCGAAGGTGTCGCGAACCTGAACAGGTGCGAGGTCTAGAGTGCACGCGCGTGACACATATTTGCCACAACGCACCAAGGGACTCCGACCGGAATCAGAATCCCTTGATTTTCTGGTGACCCCAACGTTCCGAAGTTGGAACTCCGTCCTTGTGCTCCTGCGTGACTGGAACGCCCTGTGGAGGTCCCATCATCTCTCCGGCACGGCGGACTTCTAACCTATAGGAACACACGGGCGATCGTTCTCTGACCCCGAGAATCGAGCGGCGAACGCTGCGATTGAAGACCAGGCGTCGCGACTCTCGTCGAGCCAGGGCAGTGTGAGCGGCCAATCGTGCTGCATCTGTCGCCCCACATGGAGCGTCGACGCGACCCCAGCGGCCAAGGCGTGCTCGTGAACTTGGCGCGCGTCATCGAAGAGGACCTCCCGGTCGGCGACCAGCAGCAGCATTGGCGGCAGACCTTCGAGATTCGCGTACATGGGGGAAACTCGAGGGTCGCGGGGATCGACGTCACCCACGTAGTAACTTGCCCACGTCTCGCAGTGCGCGCGACTCAACCAGACATCGCTCCGATCGTTGACTTCGTAGGACGCTCCCGAGACGCTCATGTCAGTCCAGGGTGAGAACAACACCGCTCCGTCGGGCAGTGGCAGTCTCTGCTCGCGAAGCGCGACCATCATCGAGATCGCGAGGCCCCCGCCTGCGGAATCACCGGAGACGAACATCGGCACGCCGGGGCGGAGCCTTCGCAGCTCGCACCAAGCATCGACCGCATCGTCGAGGGCGGCGGGCGCAGGATGTTCGGGCGCAAGCCGGTAATCAGGCGCAAAGACTTCCGCATTGCAACGATAGCTCAGCCGCATCGTGCGAGTCCGGTACGATGCGGGCGTACCCATGAAGTACGCCCCGCCGTGAAGATGCATCAAGACGCACGAAGGCGCCTTGACTGCCTTCACGGCTTCCATCCCGCGGTCGCCAAAAGAGTAGTCCTCGAAGACGAGCTCGGGGTACTTTCGGGATAGCTTCTCGCGAGGCGTTCGCGCGAATCGTTCGAAGCGCGCCCGCATGGCCAGCGGAGATCCGTGGGCCGGGAACAAGCTCCGTGTCACCAGCCCGTAAGCTTGCACCGAAAGCCAGCGCTTCCACGCCGGCGACCGATGGCGCGGCCCGCGGAACGCCATGCTCTGAATCGTGTTTGCATTCGTCATCTGATCCTCCCGGGGAAAACCCCATCTGGAGGTCACGCTAGCGAAGCCGACGCTTGAAAGACTTTGGGGCGTCTGAGCCTTTCCTGAAAGCTTCCTGAATGCAGTCGCTGCTAGTCGTGCGCGGCCAAAAAGTCTTGGATTTCGCTCTCCATCCGACCCCACGCGGAATCGCCGGCCAGTGGAATGTGACTCTTGGTTTCGAGAGGCACGAATCGAGCGCCGGGGATCCCTGCCGCGAGCTCTTTTCCATCGCTGAATGGAATTACAAGATCGTTTCGCCCATGGATCACCAGCGTGGGCGCGCGCACCTCGGAAACCTCCGAACGGAGATCGATGTCCCCGATCGTCGACAGAATCTTGATCGCATTCTCAGGCGTAGCCGAGCGGCGCTGAAGCTCGTTGAAGCTGTCGATCTCTTCTTTGGAAGCATCGGGGAAAAAGGCCGTGCTGAAGATCTGACGAAAAGCGGGATTGTCCTGACCCCAGCCCCCTTCCATTAGCGACAGCAGCGCTTCGAAATGCCGCGTCACTTGTGGGAGTCGCTTGACGCGCCAGCCCCGTACGAGGCCGCATATCAAGATGAGCGCGGACACGCGCTCCGGATGCCGTGCTGCGTACGCTGCGGCGACCGAAGCGCCTTGCGAGATCCCAATCAACGGAAAACGATCCAAGTCGGCCGCCTCGACCACCGTGCCGAGGTCGCTCACCCATCGTTCGAAGCTCACTTCGGGGACGTCATAGTCCGAGAGCCCATTGCCTCGCGCATCGTATCGAATCAAGCGGCGCGAGCTGCTCAACGAGTCTACGATATGGTGCCAGATCAGGCTCGACCGATCGAGCTCGAGGTGGCCACACCAGTTACCCGCTTTGACGATCGGCGACCCCTCTCCGAGCTCGGCCCATGCCAATCTCACGTCGTCCGACGTTCGGCAGAAGTGGACGTTCTGATGCTTCTTCGAGCTGGCTTGCTGGGCGGCCGGTGCTCGTTTCACCTCGGCGACCAGCCGGTAGCCACGGCCACGAAGCGTTTCGATCTGCACCGCCGAACCGGCCAACGCCTTGCGGAGAATGGAGATGTTGTGCTGCAGATTGTTCGGCTCGACGCTCACGTCCGGCCAAAGCCTATCGATCAACTCCTGTTGCGTTTGGAGGCTGCCGGCCCCCTCGACCAGGAGCACCAACGTGTCGAATACCTTGTCGCGAAGCGGCACGACCTCGTCATCCCGCCAAAGCCGACGCTCCCGCACATCGAGCCGAAAGCGATCAAACGCGTAGGTGACTTCGGCCATCTCTTCCGCCCTATTTCCAGATATAGAGGGACACGCTGGACGCCGGCAAGTTCCGTAATTGCAGCAACTCAAGAAGCACAGCGTTAAAAAAAATAGATCAGACCGATGTTGCCCGAAATGACAGAAACGCTCGCTGATTCCGTTGTGTTGTCATGAGGTGGCGAGCGCCGGCGGACCGAGGTGATCCGCCAGCTTGTTGCGAGCTCTTCCAGGGCAATCGCTAGCGAAAAGGGGTGAGTCCGGCCGGCACGCTTTTCGCTGCGGCTCGTGTCATGTCGCGACGACGCATCATCGTGCCCGGGACGACCTGGGCCCTCTCTCGGCGCACCACCCGGCGCTACTTCCTACTCAATCCGGACCAGGCCCGCGAGCTCGAGCAGTGCTACTGGTATTGCCTCGGCCTGGCGGCGCAGCGCTTCGGCGTGCTCGTGCATGCGGGTTGTCTGATGAGCACCCATTCGCATGAAGTCGTCACCGACGTGCGCGGGGTGCTGCCCCGCTTCCTCCAGGAGTTCCACCGATTGCTAGCCCTGACGACCAAGGCCCTTCGCGGATGGCCGGGAGAAGTCTTCGACAAGCGGAGCACCGGGCAACATGCCCTGTTGACGCCCGAGGCCACGATCGAAGCGCTCGCCTACCTCATCGCAAACCCGGTCGAGGCCGGCGCGGTCCGCTACGCAAGAGATTGGCCCGGCGCCCACACCCTGCCCCGCGACATCGGAGCCCGGGCCGTGAAGGTCAAGCGCCCCACGCACTATTTCGACCCCGACAACACCGACTGGCCTGACATGCTCGAGCTCCGGCTGGAGATGCCGACCGAGCTCGAGTTCGACTACGGCATCGAGCTTGCTCAACAGCGCATCGCCGCGCGCGTCAAGGAGCGCGAGCATCGCGCTTGGCAGGAATCGAAGCGTACTGGCATTGCGTTTGCGGGCGCACGTCGCGTGCTTCGGCAGGGGCACACCAAGCGCGCGCGAAGCTATGAAGAATTCGGCAGCCTCAACCCGCAGTTTGCGGCGGCAGGACATCGAGGCGCGGCTACCGAGGCTGTTCGACGCCTCAGAGCCTTCAACGCCCAGTACGACAAGGCGCTTGCGGCGTGGACCGCAGGCAAGCGCACCGTGTGCTTCCCCTTGGGCACCTGGTGGATGCGCGTGTGCCACGGGGCTCGGTGTGGGCCGGCTCCGTAGTGCACCGTGACCTGCAACGGGAGCAGAATATGGGCGTGCCAAGGCGGACGCTGAACGCCGAGATCTGTTCGCGCCAGCGGGCTTGGGTGCGCCACAGCGGCTGCAAGACCGAGAACGCGCCTTCAGGCTGTCCGGCGCGGTCGTAGCCATCGGCTCACCACCCCTGTTCCCACCCCTGACCGGCTCGGAGTCTCGCCTCCGCAGCCGCGTTTCACTGGGCGCCTCGCGCCAACCTCGGTCAGATCTTTCCCACCACCCCTGTTCCCACCCCTGACCGGCTCGGAGTCTCGCCTCCGCAGCCGCGTTTCACTGGGCGCCTCGCGCCAA
>JBGUEF010000298.1:0-4440 GCA_041821485.1 Deltaproteobacteria bacterium | reverse complement strand
CGCACATATTCGGTGGAGCTTACTATGGGCGCGGCCGGACCGATCGGGATATTGGGATTGACTATCCAACCATTCGCGCAAATTATGGTTCGTCGTGGAACCGACCCGCCTGAGCGGCCTCAATCTGAATTCGCTCGTTGCCCTCGATGCGCTTCTGTCCGAGCGCAACGTCACGCGCGCGGCTCGGCGCGTTGGCATCACGCAGCCCGCCATGAGCCAGTCACTCGCACGCCTGCGTGAGCTCTTCGGCGACCCGCTCCTGGTGCGCAAGGGCCGCTCCATGGTCCTGACTCCGCGCGCCGAGGCCATGCTCGTCCCTCTGTCCGACGCTTTGCTCTCCGTCGAACGCGCGCTCCAGCTCGGAATGGGCTTCGACGCCTCCACCTCGACCCGCATCTTCAAGATCGCTCTCACCGATCTGAGCGTCACGATGGTCCTCCCGTCGGTCCTGCGATTGATCGGCGAGCGAGCGCCGGGTATTCGAGTGCAGGCGGAACCGCTCTCGAGTGGCCGCCTCGCCGACAAGCTCTCCTCCGGTGAAATCGATCTGGTGATCGCCGTCTACCTCAGCTCTGCCGAGGGGCTGCGCACCGAGACGCTCCTCGTCGATGACTATGTCTGCCTCGTGCGCCGCGGCCATCCCCTCGCCCGGCGCAAGCGAGTCCGCATCGACGACTACCAGGCGCACGGTCACCTGGCCTACACACCGGTGGGTTTCGTGCCGCGTCCCATGTCCGAAGCCGTGCCCGGCGTGGCTTCGGCCGCTGGAATCCGCGCATCGATCCCTTACCTGCTCGCCCTGCCCGACGTCGTCCGGCGCACCGATCTCGTGGCCACCGTCCCCCGCCGCCTGCTGTTGGCCCCGATCGATCTCGACGGCCTCGTCACGCTCGAAGCGCCGACCGAGCTCCCACCGGTCGTGCATTCCCAGTGGTGGCATCCGAGATTCGACTCGGACCCGGCCCATCAATGGCTCCGCGAGCGCGTGCGCGAGGCGATTGGCTAACGGTGACCGATTGAAGCCTGCAATGCGCCGGCCTCGAAGCCCTCGGGAGCCTCGCCATCGCGCATGTAGAGATAGAGGGCGGCTTGGAAAATCCCCTGGAGCGCGGACTGCGCCAGCGAGATGCCGATGAAGTAGAGCACCGACACGACGATGACGGCCACGCTATTGGCGGCAATCCCCATCATCAGGAACAGCACGCCCGGCAGCGCAAGGAGCAGGAAGATGAAACCGAAGCTGAAGTTGCCGATGATCTGCTCGCCCCAGGTCTTCTTGAGCATCGCCGCCGAACGCTGAAGCGCGCTGACGGGGCCCTCGTTCTCGATCACTAGGATCGGAACGACCAGGAAGCTCGTCAGGGACCAGGCCATGCCCACCAAGCCGGCCACGATCTTGCCGACCAGGTTTGAACGCTCTTCGATCATGCGAAGCACCATGCCGACCGTGGCGGCTAGCACCGCCCAGCCGGCGATCGCGGGAAGGCGAGCCCAGGCCGCGCGCAGGCCATCGCTCACCGTCGGGTCTCCGCCCTCCATGCGAATCTGCGCACAGGCGATGAGCCCCGCGTTGAAGAAGATGATCACGAAGTAGTTGCAGCAATAGAAGAGAAACAACCCGAGCATGTACGTGGCCTGTTCCGCGGAGACGCTCCCTTCGGACTCGCCTAGAGCCTGCACCGCGCTCGACGTCACGCTTTCGCTCGCTGCTTGCCAGTCGGTCATCGTCAGGATCGGGCCTGCAAACGATGCCAGGACCAGCACGCAACAGATTCCCGACAGCAGCGGGAATAGGAGCAACTCCTTATCCTGCTTCAGCACCTCCCAGGAAGCACGCATCAACGAGGTTGTTCGAGAAAATTTGCCCATAATGCTCCCCCTCCCGGCTGACCCGGTCGCTTAACAAGGTATCGAAGAATCGGCGCAACCCAAAAACAGCGGATGGATGCAGGCGGATCTGGCCCCACGCGCCTCCGGGTGTTACCCCTCCGCGTGCCCATTCTGGTCGCAGAGAATCTGAGGAAGGCGTACGGGGACGTTACGCTGCTCGATGGAGTCGACCTGTCGATTCACGAGGGCGAGCGCGTTGGGCTCGTGGGGTCGAACGGCGCCGGCAAATCCACCCTTGCGCGAATTCTTCTCGGCATCGACACGGCCGACGAGGGCCGGGTCGCGCGGCGGCGGGGAGCCACGATCCGTTACCTGTCGCAGGAACCCGACCTACCGATGGAGCGGACGGCCCGTGACGTGGTGTTCGACGGCCTCGGAGCCTGGGCAGACGCGTTCCGAACCCACGAGACGCTGAGCCAGCGTATCGCCTCGGAGGAAACGGGCTGGGAAGAGCTGCTGCGTGAGCAGGCCGAGAGCGCGCACGAAGTCGAGCGGCTCGGTGGCTGGGAAAGGAGCCGCCAGGTCGACGTTCTCCTCGAGCAGCTCGGCATGCGTCAGATTCTTCGGCCGATCGAAGAGCTCAGCGGCGGGGAGCGACGGCGGGTCGCTCTGGCCAGGCTGCTGGTCGAAGAGCCCAGCTTGGCCATCCTCGACGAGCCGACGAACCACCTCGACGCCGACACGATCGAATGGCTCGAGACCTATCTCAAGCAGCAATACCGCGGCGCACTCCTGTTGATCACGCATGACCGCTACGTGCTCGACCGCGTGGTCACCCGCACACTCGAAATTGATCAAGGCCAGGTCCACAGCTATGCCGGCGGATGGCAGTCATACCTTGCCGCCAAAGCGGAGCGCATGGCCCATGCCTCACGGGCAGAGGCCAACCGAAAGAACCTCTTGCGTACGGAGCTCGAATGGCTGCGACGGTCACCCAAGGCTCGGACATCGAAATCCAAAGCCCGCGTGGACCGGGCAGTCGCGCTGCGTGATGCCAAAGGACCGCAAGTCGACCGAGCTGCGCGCTTCGAGCTCCAGACAGAGCGGCTCGGTGGCACAGTCCTCGAAACCCACGACCTGAGTCTCGAGCTCGGCGGCCGCGAGCTCGTTCGTTCGCTCAGCTTCGTTCTGCAGCGCGGCGAACGCGTGGGCATCGTCGGTCCCAACGGAGTGGGCAAAACCACGCTCCTGAGGAGCATCCTCGGGGAGCTCGAGCCATCGAGTGGGCGCGTCGTCGTCGGAAAGAACACCAAGTTCGCGTACTTCGACCAGGGCCGGAGTGGTCTCGACGACGAACAATCCCTTCAGCACAACGTCGCGGGGGATCGGTCCCACGTTCAGTTTCAGGGGAAGTCGGTGGACATTCGGAGTTATCTGAAACGCTTTCTCTTCGAGCCACATCGCGCACGCGACCGGGTGGCAGCTCTTTCGGGCGGCGAACGTGCGCGTGCGGCGCTGGCGAGGATGCTGCTCCTGCCCGCGAACGTGCTGGTGCTCGACGAACCCACGAACGATCTCGACGTCGCGACGCTCGCGACGCTCGAGGAGATGCTCGTCGAGGGTGAATCGACCGCCCTCATCGTTTGTCACGACCGGTACTTTCTCGACCGCGTGGCCACGGGGATTCTGGCGTTCGAAGACGACGGACAGGTCACCGCGTACGCCGGCAACTACAGCGACTATCGCCAACGACGCGCCGAACGTGACACGGCGCGCGAACGCACCAGCCGGGCGGTCGACACGCCCGAGAAGCCCCGCGGTACGCCCAAACCTCGGAAGCTGTCTTATAAAGAGAAGATCGAGCTCGAAGAGATCGTCGCTTCGATCGAGCAAGCCGAGACCGGCGCCGCGGAGATCGAAGCGACTCTCAGCGATCCGGCCCTGTACGCCGAGCGCGCCTCTGAAGTCCCGGCCATCGTCGAGCGCCAACGTGAGATTCAAGAAGAGCTCGAGCGCCTGATGTCCCGCTGGATGGAGCTCGAGGCGATCTCGACGGGCTAACCAGCCCGTTTTTCCCTTCCCATCCGGTGCGGATACCTGCAGGATTGAAGTATGCCCCGTCGGGAGTTGAATGAAGCGCTCGGTGCCCTTCGCCAGGAGCTCGATTCCGGAGAGCAGATCGGGCCGGACGACCGGGAGGCATTGGTACGAGCCATGCAGGAGATTCACGAGGCGCTCGGGGAAGCTGAAACCCGAGCCGAGCCCGCCGCAGGAGGCCCGCTGAGCAAACGAATCTCCGCACTGATCGAAGACTTCGAGACCTCCCATCCGAAATTTGCGGAGATCCTCAGCAGCGTGTCCGAGAGCCTCGCGAACCTAGGCATCTAACGATGCAAGGCCTGGGATGAGTAGAGTTCTAATCGCCCTGCCAGCGCGCGGGTTTGATCCGACCGAGGCCGGGGTCCCTTGGAAGGTTCTGTCCTCGCGTGGGCACGAGGTTATTTTCGCAACCCCAGACGGCGAGCCATCGAGCGCCGATCCAATCATGGTGACGGGCAAGGGTCTGGGCCTCCTGAAGTACGTCCTTCGGGCCGATGCCAATGGACGCGC
>JBGUEF010000297.1:0-4456 GCA_041821485.1 Deltaproteobacteria bacterium | reverse complement strand
AGAGGCTACGCAATCCGAGCAACGCGCCCAAGCCCTGGATGCAGCCATTCCTCCAGGTTTACGAGACCGACCCCGAGCGTCGAGAGCCAGGCGTGGTCTTGATCGACGACAAGACCGTGGGCTACGTCGAGCCGATCTTCCTTCAGCCGCTCTGCGTGACCTGCCACGGCGCCGAGTTGGCGCCCGACTTGAAAGCGAAGCTCGGGGAGCTGTATCCCGAGGACCAGGCGACCGGCTATGCGGCTGGTGACTTCCGTGGCGTCTTCTGGGTCGAGCTTCCGCGCGAGTGATCGGCCGTCGGCGTCAACCCATCGCCGCGATTCTCTCGGGCTCGATGTAGTAGAGCACTCTGACCTCGCCCGGCTGCCGGAACGGATACTCGTCGACTCCCATGTACTTCTTCGCCATGAGATCGATGTGCTGGTCGGCGCCCTCGTTGGTGATTTTCGCCACGCGACCACGAATCATGAGGGAGCGATAGGGGTTATCCGGATCGGTGACCGAGACGGCAACTCTCGGGTCACGCCGGATGTTTCGGTCTTTGAGTCGGCCTTCCGCTGAGTTGACGACGATCAAGGGCCCGTCCGTGTCGACCCAAACCGCGCTCGCCTGCGGGCTGCCGTCGGACATGAGTGTCGACAGGTGCGCAAACGCGGGCTTGTCCAAGATGTCAGCGTGGGATTCGGGTAGTTGCTTCATGACGCTCCTCCTCAAGGTTGGTTACCAGTGTTCTAAGGCCTGCTTTGCCGGTGTCCACGGGATCCGGACACTCGGCCAGCAGCGCTTTGGTCAAATTCCAGAGTCGCTTCGCGGCCTCCGCATCAAGGGACGACGATGTTGAACGTCCCGTCAGGCTTGTCGAAGAGCCGGAAGAAGCGAACCAGGTCCATGCGGCTGCCTTCGACTTTCAAATCGTCGGTAAACACAGTGTCCTTGATGCCGACCCTGCCGGTTGCCATCTGAAGATAGAGATCGTGGGTGATCCTCAGCGTCACGTTGGCGTCGGGGTCTGGGTCGCGTTTGTAGTGGCGCAAGACTGAGTTCTTGAGCTCGAGGACGTAACTGGTGCCGAGATCGCTGAACACCAGATTCACGACCATCTCCTTCCCCTCGGCTTCCGGCCCGTTCAAACGGGCGGCCATCGCGTCGAGGAAGCGCTCCGGCGGCGCTTGCTTGAGCATGTCCATGGCCGACGCCAGGTCGATTCCCTCGTCGGGCCCCCCGTGACGCAGCTCGAAGGCGCCGGTCAGATACACATCACGCCATGGCCCGGACTCCGCCTGGTAGCCGAGCTGATCGTATGCTCGCGCGAGCAGCTCACGCGCCTCCCGGTTGTCTGGGTCGGCAAACACGAGGTGGTTCACGACCTCCGCGACCCATCGATAGTCGCCCTCGTCGTAGGCCGCCTGCGCGCCTTTGAGCAAGTTGGCGGCGCCTCCGGCCAGCTCTACGTACTTCGCGCCAGCCTCGGTGGGAGGAAGAGGATCGAGATTGGCGGGGTTGCCGTCGTACCAACCGAAGTAGCGCTGGTAGACCGCCTTCGCGTTGTGTCTGAGCGTGCCGTAGTAGCCGCGGTTTGAAAACGATGTTCGCAACGACTCGGGCAGCTTCAACTGCTCTGCGATCTCGCGCGGTGTGTAGCCGTGCAGCGCGAGGCGCAGCGTCTGGTCGTTGATGTACTTGTAGGTGTCCCGCTGCTTTTGGAGGAAGCCGATGATGCGTTCGTTGCCCCAGACCGGCCAGTGGTGGCTTCCGAAGTAGACCTCCGCGTCACCGAAGAGCGCAATGACCTCGTCGATGTAACCGCTCCACTTGAGGGCGTCACGGACTTTGGCTCCACGCAGCGTGTAGAGATTGTGCATGTTGTGCGACACGACTTCTGCGCCGCAGAACGTCTTCAGATCGGGCAAATAGAATGTGAGCTCCGACGGGGCCTCGGAGCCTGGAGCGTTCTGGAACACGAACTTCACGCCGTCGATCGTCAGCTCCGTTGTCGTCTTGCTAATGGTCTCGGTGGGCTGGAGAATGCCGAAGGTGCCATGGGCAGGCCCCTTGCCGAGTCCGGAACCCACGTGGCCCCGCTCGGTGCGAGGCAGTCGTAGCCCGAACATATAGAGAGCCCGCCGCGACATCGTCACACCAGCTACGATGTTCTCGCTGGTCGCCTCGTCGATGAAAAGCTCCGGTGCGATGATCGGCACCTTCCGTTCTTCAGCTTCCTCGGGTGTCAGAACGCCCAGCACGCCACCGAAGTGGTCGATGTGGCTGTGGGTGAAGATGACCGCAGACACGGGTTTGTCGCCGAGATGCTCTCGCGCGAAGGCGATTGCGGCGCGCGCTGTTTGTTCTGCGGTGAGCGGGTCGACGACGATCCATCCGGTCTCCCCCTCGATCAGCGACATGTTGGCAAGGTCGTAGCCGCGCAACTGGTAGACGCCCTTCGTGACCTCGAACAGACCATGAATGTTGTTCAATCGTGCTTGCCGCCAAAGGCTCGGGTTCACGCTAGCAGGTGCCTCGCCGTCGACGAAGCTGTACGCCGGCATGTCCCAGATCACGGTGCCTTCGGCGCCCTCGACGCGAAGGTTCACGTCGCTCGCGATCAATCCGCGCTTCGCATCCTCGAAGTCCTGTGGATCGGACAGGGGCAGAGCCTCCGCAACGCCCGCGTTCAGGGCGGCGGTTTGCTCGGACGGTGCGGTGTTGCCGGCCACGTCCGGCGGCAGGTTCGCGCCGGTGAACCTGGGCGCTTGCTTCTTCGGCGAACAAGCGCCGAGTGCCAAGGTGAGAATCAACATCGTCGGAATCAGCTGTCGCATGGCCCTTGCCCTCCGGAAGGACGCGAGCCTACGTGAACCGGGCGCCAGATGAAACGGTCTACGGACGCCGGCTAAGGCTCGACCAGTGCGTGCTCCCCGATGTCATCCCCTAGGATTTCCCAGCGGCTCGAGTCGCGGCTTCGATTGGGCCCAAACGAATATACGAAAACCACACGGCGGCCATTTTCCTTGTCGCACCGGTCGCGAATCCAGTAGGGCGAGTTCCAAGGGTCCAGGAAGAACTCAGCTCGCGCTTCGGGAAGGCCGCGATCGGCCAACCCAGTGAACGACCCCCGGGCGAGCGGTCGCGCGTACTTTTTCGTCTCGACGAAGGTGTAGACACGCTTGTGCAATCCGCACTTGCTGATCGCCGGCTTGCCTCGTGCCTCTGCAAGCTCGATGAGGTCGTTCTTCAGTGCTTCCGTTTCAGCTCTCGCGAGAGTGAGGTTCGCGGGGTCACTGCTTTGCCGGTTCTGAGACAACCATGCAGTCGACAACCCGAGCACCACGGTGAGCCCGAGCAGGCTTGCCCCGAGTGATAGCGACCTGTCGTCCCGCCCGGCGGAAAAGCGTTCTGCGTTCGCAATCGCGGCGAACAGGAAGCCGAACCCCAGGGCACACTCGATGACCTCACCGGTGAACTTCCAGGGATATGAAGCGTGAATCCAAAACATCGCGAACATCGATGGCGCCAGCGCGACGGGCGGAGGCACGATGGCGAACCGATCGAGCAGCCGGCGCGCAACGGGGACCAATGCGAACATCGGCAGGAACACTCCGTAACCGAGGATGATGCCGCGAAACACGAGCAAGCGAAGGTCGGTGCTTGCGAGGTTGTGGAGGTTGAGCTCCTGCTGGTAGTTCTCCGCCAAGAAATAGTCGGGCGGCCGGTGTCCGAAGACGCGCTGCCCCCAGGAGATCTCCTCCATCGCGACGAAGACGCAGAAGAGCGCAAGCCCAACCAGGAACCAGGGAAGGGCGCCGACCCGACGATGCTGCCGCCATGCCGCCACGGCAAATACGCCGCCGGCGACGAAGAAACTCCAGAACGACGCCCATTCGAGGGCCTGGTCTTCCTGGACGCTTCGGTAGTAGAGGTCTGGATAGCTTGCCTCGAGCCACGCGAATGCGCCGAGAAAGCCCAAGAGAAGCACGTTAGCCGCGAGAGCCCGCTTTCCCGATGTGTCCGAGACCACTGACACCAAGGACAATCTTTACATTCTGGTCAGCGCCTTTACAACAGCGAGCAACGCCGATGCGCCCGGCGCGGCGGTCTGGTAGACCTAGCTGGAGATGGGCCTGTACGACCGCTACATCCTTCCGCGCCTCGTCAATCTCGCTTGCTCGTCCAAGCCGAACATGAAGCAACGGGAGAAGGTGGTCCCCCTTGCCGAGGGGGAGGTTCTCGAAATCGGTGTTGGCAGTGGCTTGAACCTTTCATTCTACGACACCGATAGGGTCCAGAAGGTCTGGGGCCTCGAGCCCTCCGAAGGCATGCGTCGGCTTGCTCGCCAGAGACTCGTGGGCTTGGAGCTCGACGTCGAGATGATCGACCTACCGGGTGAAGAGATTCCGCTCGACGCCAATAGCGTGGACACGGTGGTGGTCACGTACACGCTTTGCACCATACCCGATGC
>JBGUEF010000296.1:0-4474 GCA_041821485.1 Deltaproteobacteria bacterium | reverse complement strand
GTGTGTATTGAAGGAGTCCGTCCTCGGCCTCGCCGAGGCAACCGCTCACGAGCATCGCGTCGATGAACTGCGCGTCGCTTTCGGAGACTGCGAAGAGGTCGAGGGCGGCGGCGGAGAGCCCGGCCTTCGAGACGATTTCCTTGGCGGAGACCGGACTCGGCCCCGGCTCGAGCGCGGCATCGGCCGCGTCGAACTGAAGCTCCGGGTACTCGCCGGAGGCCTGCAGCTCGAGCGCGGTGCGGTTGTCGACCACAGCGATGGGCGGGGTCTTGATGCAGCCCGCTCCCGCGAGGAGCAGAACGAGGAGTTGGGGGAGTGAGGCAGGTCTCATGGGCGACTCTCCGGAGCCTGGCTGACCTTCGGCGGCGCCTCGGGCTCGGCGGGGGCTGCACCGTAGCTCAGGCTCGGGGAAAGGATGCGCTCGATGTAGGGCTGCACGTACTGCTCGAGAAACGGTGTCACCGGGATGCCTTTGATTTCATCGATTCGGACCGCGCCCGCCAGCCCGCCGAGGTCGATTTTGGCGTTCATCAGGCCCTCGTCGAGCTTGATGAGCACGAACTTCGGATAGCCGAACTTCAGGCCGAGGCGCACGCGGTTGAGGTCCTCGTCCTCGTGGTAGGGGTCGAGCACGTCGATGACCTCGTAGAGGTGGTCCTTGCTGATCCGGACGATTTGAGCCTTGCCCTCGACGATGAGCGTGGTCGGAACGAACGTCATCGCGAGGTTGGCGTCGAGCACGTCTTTGCTGTCTTTCACGCGTACGCCCGTGAGGTGACCTCGGAACAGGACCAAGGGGTTGTCGTTGCTGACGTCGGCTCGGAACTGGCCCGTGACGTAACCGCCGCGATAGGCCGCGTGGATCTGGTCCATGGCGAGCGTCGAGCCGGCGATGTGCAAGTTCGCGGCGACAGGGCCGATGACTTCTTGGCCGAGTTGCACCTGGTCGACGCTGAGGAAGCTTTCGCGCCTGGTGAAGGGGTAGAGGTCGAAGAAGCGCTTCTGCGCAATGGCGTTGTCGACCGTGGCGGGCACCATGAAGAACTCGGGTGCCGTGCCGAACTCTTGGTCGATGGGAATCGAGGCGTCGAGATCATTGACGAGAAGGCCGTAGTCCGAAAGCTCGAGCATGACGTCGCGGATTTCGGTGCGTGCGATGACCCGGTAGGTGTTGAGGTCTCCCGACTCGACGGTGAATGGGATGCGGACCGAGCCGCCGCTCTTCACGCGTTCGGTGCTCTGCCAGAAGCTGAAGTCCTGCTCGAAGGTGCCGGTGACGGTCGCCGCCTCGCGGCCGTACATCGAGGCCACCTCGGGGCAGCCACGCGTGCCCGTGCTGCACACCTCAGTCGCTCGATTCGCATCCCGCCAGCCCTCGTACGCGCCTCGTGCCTCGAACTTGGTGCCGCCTGCTGCGTTGTGAAGGTAGGCGCGGCGAACCGCGAAGACCTGCGTGTCGTCCGCGTCGAGCTCGGTGCCGAAGGAGACGTCGCGAATCGGATATTGGCGAACGAACCGCTGGTCGAGGTGGTCGAAGGTGCCGTCCGTCTTGACCGTGAACGAGGGCGCGCCGTGGAGGGCGGCGTAGGCGATGTCGAGCTGCTGGGCGTAGTCGTGGAGCGCCATCGGCTGCTCGGCGTCACCGAAGCGCAGCTCGTCGACGGACAAGCCGGCCTCGAGCGCTCCTCGGCCGGGGGACTCGTGGGAAGAACCCGCGTCGAAGCGGAGGCCGCGCACCTCGTGCGTGATTTCGGAACGAACGAGGGCGAGCTGATTCACGCGGAGCATCGAGCGGTGCTCCCCGCGCGCGGTTCGAAGCGGCCTCTGCGATGCGACCAGCGCGCCCGAGTCGTCTTTCGACAGGAGTCCGCGGAACTTGCCGCGGCTCTCGAACGCAAAGCTGAGCTCGTCGGAGCGGTGGCCGCCGTCCCCGAACACGAGCGCGCCGAGAAGCGGCCCGGCTTCCTCGCCGGCGAGCCCGACGTCGTAGCGCGTGGTCGAGCCATCTTGGGACGCTTCGACGGAGAGAGTCGTCGGGGCGCCGCCGGCAATCGAAAGTGAAGCGTCCGCGTCGATGGCCGGTCGCGCGGCGTCGATGAGCGCTTCGAGCTCGAGTGCGCTCTTGGGCGCGTTCGGGAACCGGCCCCAGCTGACCCGGTCCGCCGTGAGCAGTGCGTCGAGTACGTAGCGCTGGGGTTCGATTCGCTTTGCCCGGAGGGACCATCGCGGCGTGCGGAAGTGCCGCCTCCCGACCGCGATGCGCTCGACCTTCCCGCTGAGGTCCACCGAGGGCGCACCTTCGTCGCTCGTCCAGTGCAGGGGCTGGCGGGCGAGAAGCTCGAGCTCGGCGCCGCGCACGCGAATCGGGGCGTACCCTGCCTGGCGGAGCGAAAGGAACTCGACCGGTACGCTGCCTTCAACCCGGTGCTCCGCAAGGTCGATGTCGAGTGCGAGCGCGGCCTTCGAGGCAGCCTTGGCCCCAGGGGCCTTGGCGGTGACGCGCTCCATCGAGCCGGTGAGCGTGCCCTTGCCTCGGAGGCCCCACATGCCGGAGTCATGCTCACCCACACCGTTGAGCTCGATCGAGGTGCCGAGTTTTTCTACGGCTCCGGTGAACCCGCCTTGCGCCTCGATGCCGAGGCGTGCGACCGAGGCGTCGAGCTTGAGCGTGCCGAGTGTTTTGGTCGGCGCGTCGGGCGAGTCGAGCACGGTCTCGAGAGCTGCGTCGCGGACGACGAGCGCGAGGGGGCCGTCCTCGTAGCGCGCGTAGGCGAGGTTGCCTTTGACGCGGAAGGCGCCTGCGGCGAGGCCGGCCTGCTCAATCTCAATCGCTTCGAGGTCGAAGCGGCCGTTGAAATCTCGAACCGTGAGCCAGTCGAGCTCCCAAGGGAGCGCGGGTACGTCGAGCGTGCCGCGCGCATCGAGGGTCGCCTTGCCGAAGGGAACGGTCGCTGGCGTGCCATCGGGCTGCACGGCGTCGTCCAAGACGAGCTCCGCGTTCGCGACGAGCATCGAGTCGAACGCAGTCAGGCTGTCGATGTACAAGCTCGTCTGTGCCTGATCCGAGTCGAAGCGGGCGCTGGCGTCGAGCTGCACGATGGAAGTCACCGGGCGGAGCTCAGGGAAGAGGGACTGGTCTCGGAGGCGCACCTCGGCTCTGAGCTCGACGGTGCGGCTGCTCGTGAGTCGAAGCTCGAGCTTCGGCGCCAGGCGTGCTTCGCGGACGGCGCCATCGTTCGCGAGGTCGATGACGCTGAGCACGACGTCGTCGCGTTCGTAGGGACGCAGGGTCGCCGAGCCCTGGGGCTCCCCGTCGAAGGAGACGCCAGCCGAAAAGAAACCGAGCGGCTGGAGGTTTCGCTGCCGGAGGCGAGCACCGGCGCTCGTCACCTCGATGGAGGAAAACCGAATGGGGCCGAGGTCGACCGGACCGACGACGAAGGAGAGCTCATCGAGAGCTTCGAGGCTTTTGGAGAACGGGGGAAAGGCTTGCTGGAGGTCGCCTTCGGATTCCAGTAGCTCGCCGAAGGAGTTCCGGCCGTCATCGCTGATGACCACGGTGGCTTCCACCGGGCCGCCGCGAACTTCGGGAACGACGAAGTCACCGACGAGCAGCGCGCGAAGCTCGATGGGGACGCGGAGCTCCTCGATGCGCAGCATCTCCGGTGCATGCTCGCGAAGCGACTCGGGGGTCGCGACGACGAGGCCTTGAAGATGCAGGCCGGTGCCCGGCGAGAGTGAGAGGCCCTGGTAGCGCACCTCGGTTCCGAGGAGATCCGAGAGCATCCCCTCGACGCGTGCTTTGACGAAGGGGTGGTCGAGGTTGTTGAGGACCCAGAACGCGCCGGCGACGCCGACGACGATGGATGTGGCGAACGCGAAGACAAGCGCGAGCCAAAGGCGCCATCGCCTCGACCCGGTTCGCCGAGTTGGGTTCAGCGTCTCCGAGCTTTCCTCACCGCGCTGTGCCATCGACTTAGGGGGCTCACCCTGACCTGAAAGGGGGGGTGGATCCAGCATCGCGCCCTAATTTTCGGGGGGAACGGCGCAGAGATGGGAGGATACCAAAAAAGCGAAACGCGGTAGTCTCGAAAACCTCTAGTAGCGGGACCGGTGTCCTGAGAACCAGGAGGTCGTGATGCGGTTCCTATCTGGATGGGTGACGGTGCTGATGCTTGCACTCGGCGGGTTCGCCTGCGGCAGCAGCGGCTCTCTTCGCCCGTCAGGCTCATTCTGAGAACGGAATTGCGCGGTACTAGATGTTATGTCGAGTGGCGAACCGCACGGAGAGGGCCTTTGTTTTGCCTATTCGCGGTTTATCGACGGTACGCCGAAGGGCCAAAAAAAGAGGCGCGTTGCGGTCAGGACCGCCGGAAGGCGAGGCTAGCGAGCAAACCCAGAACCGCGAACAGGCCGAGAAAGAGGAAGAACTGCTGGTGGCCGGTAACGCCGGGCGATCGGTCGAGCAGGACGC